>JAEWYD010000286.1 GCA_023462275.1 Actinomycetes bacterium | reverse complement strand
ACCCACCCGCGGCGACGACGCCGAGCACCGACGCCGCGGCGGGCGCCGCGAACGCGACGGCGTACAGGCCGAGCCCGCCGAGCGCCCGCGCCACCACGGGCATCGCGGTGGTGACCGCGAGCGACTCGAACGCGGTCAGCGCGATGAGCCCGATCATGCCCGCGGTCACGCCGCGCAGGCCCGGGGTCCACGGCGAGGTGTTCAGCGGGGAGGCGGCGGTCGGCTCGATCGGTTCGGTCGTGTGGGCGCTCATGTGGCCCCTAGGGTGCGTCGTCGGCCATACGGGTGGTCAAGTCGACAGGGCCCAGCCGTGTCGGTGGTGAATGGGAGCGTCCTCTTCACGGCTACTCACCTGTTCGGGTGACGCAGGCGCGTCCCGCGCCTCGATGGCCGGACAGCACCGCAATCGCCTGGTTATGGTCCCGCCAGGACGTCGGGGGGCGGACATGACTGAGCACGGGCACTACGAGGTCGACACCGACGAACTTCGGACGCGTGGGAACTCCATGCTGGGCGCCGGAGACGCGCTCCAGGCGACCGCCGGCAAGGGCGTGATGCTCGGGCATGGTGCGTACGGGCAGCCCGGTGGCGGCTTGGACCGTGCGGCGACGCGGTTCGCCGACCGGTTCACCTACCTGGTGCGCAAGCTCGGTGACGAAGCCGAGAGCATCGGGCACGCGATGCGGATGTCGGCGCTGTCCTACGACGTGGTCGACGGGATCGCTGCCGACGATCACAAGCTGCTCGCGGACCGACTGCCGTGATCGGTCAGCTGGGCACCACCACCGATCCGACCCAGCTCATCCCGGGATCGTTCGCCGTGTTGTTCGCCGACGCCCAGGACCTGCGGGCCCGGAGCAGGGAGGTGCTGGAGGAGCACGACGGACCGATCTCACGCGACGTGGCCGCGTGGGTCGGCGACGCCGCGGAGCGGTGCGACGTCCGCCGCGCGAACGTCGCGAAGGGCCTGACCGGCGTCGCGCAGGTCTTCGGGGTCGCTGCCGCCGTGCTCGAGGCCCACGCGGAGGTGCTGCGATGGGGGCAGGGTCGGGCTGTCCTGGCGATCGAGCTGTGGGCCGCCGGGGTGCAGAAAGCTGCCGACGCCGGTGTGCCCACCATGACGTTGCGCCCCCAGCTCACGGACGCGTTCGGGAACGGCCCGGTGATACCCGAGGTCGACCCCGGCGCGATCCTGCGCCGGTCCGCGGAGCACGTCCTCGCCGTCGCGTGGCGAGAGGTCCACGCCTCTGAGACGGCCGTGTGCGAGGTCCTGGACAGCATGGCCGAGGGCCTGCCCGACGGGAACTTCCACCTGGAGGACTTCTTCGGCGGCATCGGGGAGTGGGTCGCCGGCCTGGCGCAGCTTGGCTGGCGGTTCAACCCGGGCCGGTTCCTCATCGACCCCGCCGGGATGATGAGCGACAGCCGCGACATGGGTGAGGGGCTGCTGCACTCGTTCGACGTGGACGACGAGGGATACCCGCTCTTCCTCGACCTGGACACCCTCCACGACAACCCCGGCCGGTGGTGGGGCCGAGCTGCTCCCGACATCGCCCTCGCCGCACTTCCCGCTGGCGCTGCCGCCACGCGTCTGCTCGGGTCGATGGAGCTCAGCGACCGGTTTGCGGCCGCGCTCCGCGCCCTCGCCGCCGGCGACGACAGCGGAATGATCGACTTCGCCGCGTGGCTTCGCCGGGAGCCCATCGAACTGGCCGACGGTACCCAGCTCGTCGCGGCGTCCGCTGAAGAGCAGGCAGCGGCAGCCGCCCGCATCGAGGCCCTTCCGGAGGGCCCTCTGAAGGCATACGACGAAGCGGGCGCCTACCAAAGCAGCGTCTTCGGACCTAGCGAGCGGCTGGTCCCCGTGGGCGACGGGACCTTCACGTCTGTCGACGGCTTCACCTCGGAGTACGGGTTGATCCCGGGTGACGCGAAGCTGGTCTCGAAACCGGGCTCGTCGTTCTACATCCCGGAGACTCTCAGCGGTGACCTCGGCGGGGTAGCGCAGGGCAAGATGGACCGCATCCTGCAGACCCTGGTGGACACTTCCGAGCGCGTTGGCGGGAACGGGGTCGTCGAGATCGTGACCAACAACGCCCAGTCGGCCGCCGCATGGGAGGCACGGATGCGAGCGCTGAACATCCCCGGTTACGTCCGGCTGCAGCCATGAGGAGGAACGATGCCTGAGGCAACCGTGGCCGTGTACCGCGGCGACTTCACCTTCGACCGAGAAGCGCTGGACGCGGTGATCCTCGCGCAGTGGCCCGACCGTCAGTACTTCGAGATCCGCACAGGGCGTCGCGCCGAGTCCCTCGTCGGCCAGTACCAGATCCCGGCCGACGACGGCACGCTGCTCCTCGTCGACGTCGAGCGGACAGGCAAGGCTCTGGACGTGTCGTCCTCGGACAGTGTCGTCGCTGCCAGGTTCATCGCCGTCGTGACCACACTGCCGGGCTTTCCCTCGGACGGGTCGGCGATCGTTGCTGAGTGGATCAACGACAGCGAGATGGTCACCCTGCGGCCGGGAACGACCGCGGAGGAGCTACTCGCCCGCATCGAGTAACGCAGTCTCACCTCACCCCACCCCGCTCACACCTGCGCCCCGTCACGGGTTGGTGACGGGGCGCACGGGACGAACGCGGTGGGTGCGCCGGCAGGAGGGTGTTGCCGAGCGAGGTGGGTCAGTCGAGCGGGACCCAGTCCGAGACGGCCCTGTTCCAGACGCGCACGTTGCGGTTGGGGTACTGCCTGCGCAGGTACGCCAGCGCCTCACCGCGATCCGGGAGGCCGACAACCGTACGGGCGTCATCGGCCAGCCAGTAGCACCGGTCGTCGAGCACGAACAGGAGCTTGCGCGTCCTGTTGAGCAGCGCGACTTCGACGAGCCGATCGACGAAGACGTCGACGTCTCCGTACCCGGCGAACTCGCTGGCGGCGTTCCAGTCGGCTGCCCATGCTTCGAGTGCGGTGAGTCCTGTTTCCAAGTGACCGCTGTGCTCGTGAACAGCCCACCCGTGTACCGCGCAGAACAGCCCGCGAACGCGGCCCAGCTCCGGGCCGCACGGTCGGCCCGTGTCGGTGGTGGGTGGCAGGGTCCTCGCCATGAACGGCATCACCGACCCCGGCCCTGCCCGCGTGATCACCGACGTCGAGGAGGGTCGTCAGGTGCAGTGGGTGGTGTGCCGCGCGTGCGGCTGGATCAGCGACGACCAGGCGACCATGCCCGACGCGTTCGCCGAGGCCAGCCGGCACAACCGCCGTCGTCATCCCGTGCCAGCGGGCGCCGTCGCGGAGTGCGCGTAGCGGACCCGCCGTCGGGCGCAGCAGCACGGGGCCCTGCGCGGCCGTGCTCCTCGTGTCATCACATCTGCGGAGGGCGGGGGATTCGAACCCCCGGAGCAGGGTCACTGCTCAACGGTTTTCAAGACCGTCGCCTTCGGCCGCTCAGCCAGCCCTCCCCGCCCGGTCGCCCGGGACGCGGCGCTCATTCTGCCAGTCGGTCGGCACCGGCCTGCGGGTCTCCTCGCGCCCACTCTGACCGGGCACCCCCAAAGTGGAGCGTTGTTGCTGCGACCCGCTGGCGTGTCGCAGCAACAACGTTCCACTTTGCGACGGTGGGGGGTGGGAGCCGCGACCAGAAGGTCGCTCACAGCCACCAGTACGGGGGGCGTCCCGGGGTGATGACGGGGACCTTGTGCAGGGCCGCGACCTGCGCGAGCAGCTGGTCGTAGGTGGCCAGGCCCTCGACGTCGGGGTGCGCCATCGCGATCCCCAGGTGCATGGCCGTGAACGCCGGCAGCACCGACGCGGACTCCGTCGCCGACTCGATGGACCGGTCGAAGAACCGCACCACCGTCACGCTCGCGGCGATCTCGCGGGCCTTCTGCCGCTCGACGTACCCGAGCAGCGCGGCGGCACGCCGCAGCTCGCTGATGCCCAGCGGCGACGTGATGATCTGGCCCGCGTGGGCGTCAGCCCACCGCAGCCAGGACGCCGACTCCGGCTCGCCGGTCAGCGACCGGCTCAGCGCGGAGCCATCGGCGTAGTAGAGCATGCGGTCCGTCCTGCCGAGGCACGTCGGGTGTGCGTCCGAGCGTAGTCAGGCGCGCGCCCCGCGCTCCCCGTGCGCCCACAGGGCATGGCCCTGCCGGCCGACGACGACGGCGACGCGGGGAGGACGTCCGCGCCACCGTCGTCGGCGGCTCAGCCGCGCAGCCGCTCCATGGCGACCTGCACGAGGGCGATCAGGGTCTGCTTCGTCGCCGCCCGGGAGCGCGCGTCCGTGTACATGAGCGGCACGTGTGCCGGCACGGAGAGCGCCTCGCGGACGTCGTCGAGCTGGTGCCGGGCCACGCCGTCGAAGCAGTTCACGGCCACGACGAACGGGATGCCCCGGCTCTCGAAGTAGTCCACCGCGGGGAAGCACTGGTCGAGCCGCTCGGTGTCGACCAGTACGACGGCGCCGATGGCGCCCCGCACGAGGTCGTCCCACATGAACAGGAACCGGTCCTGGCCAGGGGTGCCGAACAGGTAGAGCCACAGCGACCCGGGGAGGGCGATGCGACCGAAGTCCATGGCGACGGTGGTGGTCGTCTTGCGGTCGGTGACGCCACCGGCGTCGTCGACCCCGACCGAGTGCTCCGTCATGGCAGCTTCGGTGTTGAGGGGCTCGATGTCGGAGATCGAGCCGATGAACGTCGTCTTGCCGACCGCGAACCCGCCGGCGACCACGATCTTGACGACAGTGGGCGCGACGCCCGCGCTGGCAGTCCGGTCGGTCACGGCGGTGTCAGAGGGCTGAAATGCCATTGAGAACACTCTCCAGCACGCTCAAGGACAGAGCAGGGGACTGGCCGGTGTGAACGCTGACCGGCGTGGACGTGTGGACACGGATGAAGCCCGACTCGGACAGGTCCGTGACCAGGATGCGCACGACGCCGATCGGCATCCGCAACAGCGCGGAGAGCTCGGCGACGGACACGAAGGTGTGGGCGGCATGCTGCAGGATCGCGCGCTTCTCCGGCGGAAGGCCCTGGCTGGCCGCCCCGGGAAGCATCTCGACGAGCGCCTCCAGGGGAAGGTCGGAGTTCGCGGCACGGACGCGCCCACCCGTCACGGCGTACGGACGGACGGTGCGGGCCTCGTACTCGCCGCCGTCGTCCGCGCCGTGGGCGGAGCGGTGAGCTCCCCCGAACGGCTGCTCGTTTGCCATGGACACGTTCACCCGACCGCTCGGACCGCACCGTCGACCGGGAGGTGACCGCGCATCTCGGTGACGAGCTGCGGCGTCAGCGTGGTCTCGGTCCTCGACACGAGCATGGCCATCTCGTAACCGATGAGGCCGACGTCGCACGTGGTGTCCGCGACGACCGCGAGCACCGAACCGTTCGACACGCTCATGAGGAAGAGGAAGAGCTCATCCATCTCGACGATGGCCTGACGCACGTCCCCGGCCTGCAGCTGGCGAGCGGCGCCGCGGGTGAGGCTCGAGAGCCCCGCGACGATGGCGGCGAGCTGGTCGCCGCTGGTGCGGTCCAGGTTGTCCGACATGGCCATGAGAAGCCCGTCGGCCGACACCACCAGCGTGTGCCGGGTGCCTGGCACCGTCCTGACGAAGTTGTCCAGGAGCCAGCCGAAATTGGCTGCTTCCGAGCTGAGCGCTGTCACGTGTCCTCCTCGAGGTAGCCGGCCTGTGCGTGGCTGAAGGTCCTGGCGGTCACCATGTCGTGTCCCGCGTGGTCAGGTCGGTGTCCGGCGTGGTCACGGGCGTGCCGTGCCCGTCCGGGCCCTCCTCGTTCCCGGCGAGGCCGTGATCGCCGGAGCTCTGGGCGGCATCGTCGCCGCCGTCCGCCAGCTGCCGTCCGCGCGAGGTGCCGGACTGGAAGCTGGACAGCAGGGACCGCACCTGGTTCGCGTCGCGCGCCGGGCGCGGCGACGACGACGACGTCGCGATGGCAGGTGCAGCGGGGATCGCCGCCGGCGTGCGCCGGACGAGCGAGCTGCTCGACGTCGACGCGACCGTCTGCGGGCGGTACATGGAGAGCTGGTTCAGCTCGGCCAGCGCCTGCTGGGCGATGTCCGCGCGCTGGGCCAGCATGCTCGTCATCTCGTCGTCGAAGCCGAACATCGGCTGCGGCGAGAACGACGACGCCGAGGTGCGCGCAGGCAGCGCCGCCGCCGGGGCGGCCGGAGCCGGAGCAGCAGCCGCCGGGGCCGGGGCCGCGGGCTGCGGCCAGGACTCCTCCTGCGCCCAGCCCTGGGC
>JAEWYD010000285.1 GCA_023462275.1 Actinomycetes bacterium | reverse complement strand
GGGCTGGCCGGGGCCGCCTGGCTCGACGAGCCGCTGCGCGAGCTGTGGCGCGCGGACGACGTCGCCGGCGTGATCGCGGCGGACGACCAGGTCGTCGCCGTGGCGGCGTCGAGCGGGCACCCGGTGGTCCGCGCGTTCGACGCGGCTTCCGGCGACCTCGTCTGGCAGCGCGAGGGGGCGCGCGACGAGTCCTGTGTCGCGGCGGCTGACGACGCGGCCGAGGACGCGGCCGGGGACGCGGCCGACCGCGCGGGCGCCGTCGTCTGCTCCGTGGGCTCGTCGGCCGCGCAGGCGGAGGGCCCGGTTGCCGAGGCCCCCGCAGACGTCGTCGTGCTCGACCTGGCCAGCGGGGCGGAGCTCGGGCGCACGGAGCTGCCCGCCCCGGTGCTCGACGTCGAGCCCCTGACGGGCGGGGACGTGCTCCTGGTCTGGGCCGACGCCGCGGGTGCGGTGCACGCCGAGCGGTGGGGGCCGGGTCCTGGCGCCCGCTGGACGGTGGACGCCGAGGCCGACGCGCTCGCGCGGGTCCAGGCCGACGGGCTGGTCGTCCGCGTGGCGGGCGACAGCTTCTGGTTCGGCGCCGCCGGAAGCCCCGAGCGCGACCTCGCCACGGGATCGCCCGTGGCGGGTGGCGCGCCTGCGACCCCGCCCGCGTGGACGTCCGCGACGCTGCCGGGCGGCGGGCGCATCGAGCAGGTCATCGGCACGCGTGGCCAGACCGCGCACGTCGTCGCCCCCGACGGCACCGCGCCGTTCGTCGTCGACGGCGTCCCCCTCGAGCCGAGCCTCTCCGACGGTGTCCCGAGCGACGTCCTGGTCTTCCAGCTCGCGCGCCGCAGGTCCGGGGGCTCGGGCGACGTCGTCGGCCTGGACGCGCCGACGGGTACGCAGCGGTGGAGCCTGTGTGTACGCGGGAGGCCCGCGCCCGTTGTGCGGGTCGCCGGGGTGCTGGTGCTGAACGCCTCAGGCCGGGTCCTGGCGGTCGACGCCGCGAGCGGGCAGCTCCTGTGGGACAGCGGTACCTCAAGCTGGACGGCGCTCGGGGTCACGGACGGTCGGTCCGTCCTCGTGCGCACGCAGGCCGCGGACGGGGCGGAGCTGACGGCGGTGGACCTGGCCTCTGGCGACCCCCGCTGGAGCGTGCCCGTCCGCTCGACCGAGCTGCGCTCGTCGGGACTCGTGGGAGGCCACCGCGCGGCGATCCTCACGGTCGACGGGACGTTGTCCGTCCTCGGATGATCTTCATCCGCGAACGGGCGTGCTGGGCCCGGTGCGCGGACTTATCGTCGGAGGGTGCGACGGCGCGGCGAGGACGACGGGCTGGTCGACGTCGAGCTCGTGGAGGTCGACGCCGCCGACGTCCGCGCGTCCGGGCCCGGCCTGCGCGCGCGGCTGGAGCTCACCTCGGGCGCACTCCCGGACGAGCAGCGCCCCGCCGGCGTCGTCGCGGCTGACCGCACCGACCGCACCGACCGTCCGGTGCGGACCCGGCACGTCGCGCGCGCCGTCGGGCTGGGCGTCGCCGTCGTGGTCACGGGCGTCGTGGTGGCCGTGAACCTCACCGAGGCCAACCGCGAGGCCCAGATCCGCGCTGCGCTCGCGGACGCCCCGGGTGTGCTCGAGCCCCTCGGCCTCGTGCCCGACCAGCTCTGGACCGTCGACGACGTCCGCCCGGTCGCGGCGGCCGGCGGCGTCGTGCTGCTCGACGGGACCACGCTGACTGCCGTGGACGCCGAGGACGGCCACCCGGTGTGGACCCTGCCGAGCGTCCCCGACCGCGTCCACCGGAGCTGCCTCGGGCTGCAGCTGACCGGCTCGTCGGACGCCGTCCTCTGCGCGTCGACGCCGACCGGCGGGCCGTCGACGGACGCCGTCGTGCTCGACGCCGCGACCGGCGCCGAACTGCGGGCCATCCGGCTGCCGGGCGTGCTCCTCGACCAGACCGAGCGGGACGACGACATCCTCTCGGCCCTCGGCCAGGCGGACGGCAGCGTCGTCGTCGAGCGGTGGGGGGCCGTGTCGGGTGAGCAGCGCTGGCGGTACCGCAGCCCCGAGCGCGTCGTGGGCCAGAACGGCAGCGGCGTCGGGCTGCTGCGCTGGGGGTCGAGCGAGCTGGCGCTGGGGGCGCGCATGTGGCTCACGGTCGACCTCGACTCCGGGCGGCAGACGCGGGCCATCGCCAACGGCACCGGGGACCTGCGCTGGTCGGAGCGGATCGCCCTGGCCGACGGTGCCCACGCCGACTGGCGCGCGGGCCTGGCGAACCTGGGTGGCGTCTTCCGCACGGGCGCGGTGACCGACGCGGACGGCACCGAGCGGTTCGCCCTCGACGGTCCCGTCTGGCAGTCGGAGATCGACGACGGCTCCGCGGCCGGCGTGCTCCTCGTGACCGCCCCGGACGGGACCCTCCAGGGCCTGGACCCGGAGTCCGGGAAGCCGCGCTGGGCCAGCGGCGTCGTCGTCCGCGAAGAGCTCCTGCGGCTCGACGGCGTCGCCGTCGTCCGGGACCCCGCGTCCGTCGTGGCGGTGCGCATCCGGGACGGCGCGGAGCTGTGGCGCGCCCCGGCGGCCGGCTGGACGGAGCCGCTCACCGACGGCGAGCTGGTCCTCGTGCTGGACCAGGACGTCGACGGCCGGTACCTCGCCGCCCACCGGCTGGTCGACGGCGAGGAGGTCTGGCGGATCCCGGTGCCGATCGACGTCGAGCCGCGCGCGCTCGGCGGGCGCCTGCTCCTCGTCGGGCACCTCGGGGTGACGGCGATCGGCTGAGCCGGTCCGCCGGTCCCCGGCTCAGGAACGCTGGCGCAGCCAGACGGTGACGTCCCGGGGCACCGCGACGCCCATCTCGCCGGCGTGGCCGTACGGCAGGTCGGCCGAGGAGAGCAGCACCTCCAGGTCGCCGCCCAGGTGCACGGTGGCGTCCCCGAGGTTCGTGACGACGAGGACGTCGCGGTTCACGAAGGCGACGACCTCCTCCGGCGTGGCGCCCAGCCCGTCGACCCACGCCAGCGACCCCGATCCGAGCCGGAACTCGCGGCGCAGCCGCAGGGCCGCGCGGTACATCTCGAAGGTCGACCCGGGTACGCACTTCTGGCGGTCCAGGGCGCACTCCGCGAACCACGCGGGCTGGCTGAGCCAGCTCGCGCCCGTGGGGGAGAAGCCGTACCCCGGTTCCTCGGCCGCCCACGGGATCGGTACGCGGCACCCGTCGCGCCCGCGCTCGGTGTGGCCGGACCGGGCCCACGTCGGGTCCTGGCGCTCGTCGTCGTCGAGGGCGGTGTGCTCCGGGAGGCCGAGCTCCTCGCCCTGGTAGAGGTAGGCCGACCCCGGCAGGGCCAGCATGAGGAGGCTTGCTGCGCGTCCCCGCCGCAGGCCGAGCTCGCGGTCGGGCTGCGGGTCGCCGACGCCGATGCCGTTGGGCTTGGACCCGGGCACCTCGAGGCCGAGGCGCGAGGGGTGCCGGACGACGTCGTGGTTGGAGAGGACCCACGTGGTGGTGGCGCCGACCTCGTCGTTCGCCGCCAGGGACTGGGAGACGACCGTGCGCAAGGTGTCGGCCCGCCAGAGCGCCGTGAGGAACGAGAAGTTGAACGCCTGCTGCATCTCGTCCGGGCGCACGTACTGCGCCAGGCGCGAGAGGGGTTCGACCCAGGCCTCCGCGACGAGCGCGCGGTCGCCGTCGTACTCGTCGAGGACCGCCCGCCACTCGCGGTAGATCTCGTGCACGCCGTCCTGGTCCCACATGGGGCCGGAGGCGCCCGCACCCGTGGAGCCGTCCTCGGAGCCCAGCGTGCCCTCGTGCGGCGGGGCCGCCGCGGCCGAGGGCTCGGGCGAGTCGGGCAGCCCCGCCGCCTTGACGAGGCCGTGGGCGACGTCGACGCGGAAGCCGTCGACGCCCCGGTCGAGCCAGAAGCGCAGGATCGAGAGGAACTCGGCGTGCACCTCGGGGTTCGTCCAGTCCAGGTCGGGCTGGGTGTGGTCGAAGAGGTGCAGATACCACTGCCCGGGCGCGCCGTCGGGCTCGGTGACGCGCGTCCAGGCGCAGCCGCCGAACGTGGACGTCCAGTTGTTGGGCGGCTCGGCGCCGTCGGGGCCGCGGCCGTCGCGGAAGACGTACCGCGCCCGCTCGGGGCTGCCGGGCGCGGCCGCCAGCGCCGCCGCGAACCACGGGTGCGCCGACGACGTGTGGTTGGGGACGAGGTCCACGAGCACCTTCAGGCCGAGGCGGTGGGCCTCGGCGAGAACCGCGTCGGCGTCGGCCAGCGTGCCGAACACGGGGTCGATGTCGCGGTAGTCCGACACGTCGTAGCCGGCGTCGTGCTGGGGGGAGCGGTAGAACGGCGAGAACCACACGGCGTCGACGCCCAGGCGCTTGAGGTGGCCGAGCCGCGCCCGGGCACCCGGCAGGTCGCCGACGCCGTCGCCGTTGCCGTCCGCGAAAGAGCGCGGGTACACCTGGTAGATCACGGCGTGGCGCCACCACGGTGCCGGCCCCGACCACGCGCGGTGGGCGAGCGTCGTCGTGGTGGCAGGGGTGTCGAGCGCAGCAAGGATCGAGGTCACGGTTCTCCCGTCGAGTACGTCGTCCGGCCAGCCTAGGAAGCGCCGGGGGTGCCCGTCGCGTCGGGCGCGGGGGAGGCGGGGTGCGCCTCGGGGACCGGGGCGGTGGACCCGCGCACGATGAGCTCGGGGTGGAAGAGGAGCTCGGTCCGCGACACGCGCTGGCCGGACACCTCGGAGACGAGGGCGCTCACCGCCGCCTTGCCCATGCTGACGACGGGCTGGCGCACCGTCGTCAGCGGCGGGTCGGTGAACGCGATGAGGGGCGAGTCGTCGAACCCGACGACCGAGAGGTCCTCGGGGACCTCCATGCCGCGGCTGCGCGCGGCGCGGATGACCCCGAGGGCCATGAGGTCGGAGCCGCAGATGATGGCGGTGTGCCCGCTCTCGATGAGCTCGCCGCCGGCGACCTGGCCGCCCTCCACCGTGAAGAGCGTCGACACGACGTGCCCGGCGACGTCCTCGCCGGGGTAGCGCTGGTCGAGCAGGGTGGCGAAAGCGGCGATCTTGCGGCGGGCGGGGATGTAGCGGTCCGGGCCGACGGCGAGCCCGATCCGTGTGTGGCCGAGGCTCGTGAGGTGCCGGACGGCAAGCTGGGTCGCGACGACGTCGTCGGTGGACACCGAAGGGGCGTCCACCCCCGCCGCGTGCCCGTTCACGAAGACGATGGGCAGACCCCCGCCCCGCAGGCGGTGGTACCGCTCCGTGGAGGCGGTCGTGTCGGCGTGTCGGCCGGAGACGAACACGATGCCGTCGACGCCGTGCTCGAGGAGCATCTCGATGTACTCGTCCTCGGTCGTGCCGCCGGGGGACTGCGTGCACAGCAGCGGGGTGTAGCCGCGGTCTGCAAGCGTCGTCTCGATCGCTTGCGCAAGCGCGGGAAAAACGGGGTTGTCGAGCTCGGGGACGATGAGCCCCACGAGGCCCTCGGAGCGGGTACGGAGCTTCTCCGGCCGGTCGTATCCCAGCACGTCGAGCGCGGCGAGGACGGCCTTGCGCGTCTCCGAGGCGACCCCCGGCTTCCCGTTGAGAACGCGTGACACGGTTGCTGTGCTGACCCCTGCCTGGTCGGCGAGGTCCTTCAGACGGGTGCGCACGTGCGGCAGCGTAGAGGACACCTCAACCTCCTCGTTGGTACGCCGCTCGACGGGCCTCACGACGGTGATACCTGAAAGTTACCGCAAGATGTTGCAACATCCGCAACCTGGCGTTACGGTCGCCGCAACAGGGCCGACGGGGGCCGGTAGGGCTCCCTGAGCGGCCGTGACCACGAGTCGTTGGGAGAACCCCCTGATGCGTCGCAGCATCCCCTTCGTCGCGGTCGCCCTCGGCGCCGCGTTCACCCTCACCGCCTGTGGCGGTGGGGACGACGCGGCAGAGGAGACCACGAAGCCACAGGCCTCGGAGTCGGCGCCCCAGGGCGGCGGCACCCTGACCATCTGGGTCGACGAGACCCGCAAGCCCGCCGTCGAGGCGGCCGCCAAGAAGTTCCAGGACGAGACCGGCAGCACGGTCGAGCTGGTCCAGAAGAACTACGAGGACATCCGCGCGGACTTCAACGCCCAGGTGCCCACCGGGGAAGGCCCGGACATCACCGTCGGCGCGCACGACTGGCTCGGCGAGCTGACGGCGAACGGCGTCGTCGCGCCCATCGAGCTCGGCGACAAGGCGGGCGAGTTCGAGGACGTCGCCCTGCAGGCGTTCACGTACGACGGCGCCGTCTACGGCCTGCCGTACGCCATCGAGAACATCGCGCTCATCCGCAACACCGCGCTCGCGCCCGAGGCGCCGACCACGTGGGACCAGGCCGTCCAGATGGGCCAGGCCGCCGGCACCAAGTACCCGATCCTGATCCAGGTCGGCGAGACCGGTGACCCGTACACCATGTACCCGCTGCAGACGTCGTTCGGCGCCCCGGTGTTCGTCCAGAAGGAGGACGGCTCCTACAGCTCCGACCTCGCGCTCGGTGGCCCCAAGGGCGAGGCGTTCGCCCAGTGGCTCGCCGCGCAGGGTGCTGCCGGCACCGTGGACACGGCCGTGACGTACGACATCGCCACCGCCGCGTTCGCCAACGGCGAGTCGCCGTTCATCATCGGCGGCCCGTGGATGCTCGACACGTTCAAGGGCCTCGACCTCGCGGTCGACCCGATCCCCAGCGCCGGCGGCGAGCCCGCTCAGCCCTTCGTCGGGGTGCAGGGCTTCTACATCAACGCCAAGAGCAAGAACATGCTGCTGGCCAACGACTTCCTCGTGAACTACATGGCCACCGAGGACGCGCAGATGGCGCTGTACGAGGCCGGCAACCGGCCGCCGGCCCTCACGGCCGCGGCTGACAAGGCCTCGTCCGACCCGATCACCGCGGGCTTCCGCGACGTCGGCGCCGAGGCCGTCCCGATGCCGTCCATCCCCGAGATGGGCTCGGTCTGGGAGTTCTGGGGCGTCACCGAGGCCAACATCCTCACGGGTGCCGACGCCGTCCCCACCTGGGACAAGATGGTGTCGGACATCCAGGGCGCGCTCGACGCCGCCTGACTCATGACGCCGTGGCGGGGGCCCCCGCCCCCCCCGGG
>JAEWYD010000284.1 GCA_023462275.1 Actinomycetes bacterium | reverse complement strand
ATCGCGGTGGGCCCGCTCGCGGCAGGCGCCAGGACGTCCGGGTAGAGGGCGGCGCCGGGGCCGACGACGACGGCGTCGTGCGCCAGCGTCGCGGCGACGGCGGCAGGGGTGTCCACGATCGGTCCGGCCACGAGCGCGACGTCGGGGCCGTCGGTCTGGCCGGCCGCGTGGTAGCGGGCGGCGTAGACCTCCTTGCGGCGCGCGTCGGTGACGGCGACGACGTCGCCCTCCGTCGTGACGCCGGCCGCGAAGGCCTGCGCCGCGAGCGCGTCGAGGCTGCAGACGCCGTGCACCGGGATGCCGAGCGCGAAGGCGAGCGTGCGCGCGGTGACGAGGCCGGCGCGAAGGCCGGTGAAGGGTGCAGGTCCGGTGCCGACGACGACGGCGCGCAGATCCCTGCGGTGCACGCCCGCGTCGTCGAGGGCCTGGGTCACCAGCGGGGCGAGCAGCTCGGCGTGGTGCCGGGGGTCGGGGGTGCGCAGGTGGGCGAGCGTGGCGCCGACTCCGTCGTCGGCGAGCTCCACGACGCTGACGGCGATGCCGGCGGAGGTGTCGAGGGCGAGCAGCACGGCGTCATCCTCCCATCCCGCGGCGGGTGGCGGCCGGGCGGTCGGCCGGGGTCGGTCACGAGAGCGGTTTGACCAAGGTCAGGCAAGGCGTGCCGGGCCAGACGGCGTCGGACTCCTCGACGGCGATGAAGCCCATCGCCGTGTAGAAGGCGCGGGTCGCGGCGTAGTTCGCGTCGGGGTCGCTCGGTCCCCCGTCCTCGTGGCGCGCGACGAGCGTGGTCATCGTGCCGACCGACGCGGCGTAGGCGGCGTTGGCGTCGGGCCGGCCGAACCACTCCGGAAGGTCTCCCAAGAGTGCGGCGACCGCGACGGCGTCGTGCGCGCCCTGACCCGGCGCGAGCACCTCGATCTCCACGAGCGGTGACCGTATCGCGCGGGCGTGAACCGGAGGGGCGCCACCGGGGAAGAGAACGACGGCCGGCGGTGTCAGTGGTCGGTGCAATCATCCTGGTATGTCCGTTTCGGAGCTGGATCTTGCCGCGGTGCTCGCCGCGTGGGACGCGCCTGCGCCGTCGACGGACCTGCTGGTCGTGCCGCGGCCCTCCCTGGCGGCGGACCTGGACGACGACGCCCTGCTCGCGGCACTGGCCGACGTCGAGGCGTCGGGTCGACGGGTGGATGCCGCGCGGGCGGCCCTGGCCGCCGAGGTCGCGGAGCGGTCCCGGCGAGAGCTCGGGGCGGAGCGGTTGTCGGCGCGACGCGGGTGCCGCAGCGCCGCCGAGCTCGTGCAGCGCGTGACGGGCGTGTCGATGCGCACGGTGAGTCAGCGGGTACGGCTCGGGGCGGCGACGCGGGCGGGCGTCGGCCTGACGGGTGGGCGGCTGCCTGCGCCGTTCCCGGCGGTGGCGCGGGCGCTCGAGGACGGGGTGCTGGGCGCTGACGCTGCGGCCGCCGTCGTGCAGACGCTGGCCCCAGCGGTGCGCGTGGCCGGGACGGCAGCCGTGGGCGTCGCCGAGGCGGCGATCGTCGCGGGGGCGGTGGCTCCCGAGCCCGAGGAGGCGCCGTTGCTGGATGCGGACGACGTCCGCCTCCAGGCGACCGTGTGGCGGGCGGTGCTGGACCCCGACGGCGCCGCGCCCAGCGAGGCCGACGTCGAGCGCCGGTGCCTGATGCTCGGCGCCCCGCAGCACGGGCTCGTGCGGGTGCGCGGCATGCTGCTCCCCGAGGTCGCGGCGGCCCTGGAGCGCTACGCGGACGCGTGGACGAACCCCCGGACGGCGGCACTGCCGGTGCCGCGGACGGCGCTCGGCACGGCGGGCGGCACGGCGGGCGGCACGGCGCTCGGCACGGCGGGCGACCAAGAGGACGGAGGCGGCCGCGACGACGAAGACGACGGGGACGGTCGGGAAGGAAGGGAAGGCGACGCGGACGCCATCGAGGTGCCCGACCCCCGCACCCGCGCGCAGCGCCTGCACGACGTCCTGGCCACGGCTCTGATGGTCGCGGCCCGCGCGGCCGACGCCCCGAGCCTCGCCGGCAACGCCCCGACGCTGGTCGTCACGGTGCGCCAGGAGGACCTGGTCGCCGGGCGCGGTGCCGCCTGGGCGGAGGGCCGGCCGCTCGGTCTGGCCGCGGCGCGGCACGTCGGGTGCGCGGGCGCGGTGGAGACCGTCGTCACCGGCACGGGCGGGCGCCTGGTGGGCCTCGGGTCGCGCGAGCGGTGCTTCACGGGCCAGCAGCGGCGGGCGATCGCCGTCCGCGACGGCGGCTGCGTGATCCCGGGCTGCCACGTCCCGGTCGGCTGGTGCGAGGTGCACCACGTGATCCCCCACGCGACGGACGCGGACGGCACCCACACCGACAACGGGGTGCTGGTCTGTTGGTTCCACCACCGGACGCTCGACACATCGGGGTGGGAGATCCGCATGCGCGACGGCACGCCCGAGGTCCGGGCGCCACGCTGGCTCGACGCCGAGCGTCGCTGGCGCGCGCCCACCCGAGGACCAGCAGCGATGCACGTGAGCGCGGCGTGACGGTCAGCGCGGCGTGACGGTCAGCGCGCGTCAGGCCGGCAGCGGGACGTCCGCCCAGCGCGGACCGACGCCGCGGACGGTCACGTGCCGCACGCCCACCTCGGCGTCCACCACGGCCTCGGCGTCCATCCCGCCGTGCGGGCGCTGGATCTCGACCTCCAGCCGGTCCTCGGCGAGCACCTCCGCGAAGCCCTCGCCCCACTCGACGACGGTGACGGACTCGTCGAGCCCCGCATCGAGGTCGAGGGCGTCGAGCTCCTCCATCGACCCGAGCCGGTACGCGTCCACGTGCACCAGCGGCGGCCCGTCGGTGAGCGACGGGTGCACGCGGGCGATGATGAACGTCGGCGACGCCACCTGGCCCCGCACACCGAGCCCCACGCCGAGCCCCTGCGTCAGCGTCGTCTTGCCCGAGCCGAGCGGCCCGCTGAGCAGCACGAGGTCGCCGGGACGCAGAAGGGCGGCGAGGGCGCGGCCGTACGCCCGCGTGGCGTCGGCGTCGGCCAGCTCCACGTGCACCTCGGTCATGCACCCTCCCCGTTGTCCCCGCCGACGTACACCCGCGGCACGCGCACCCCGAGCCGCGTCACGATCTCGTAGGAGATCGTGCCCGACGCCCGGGCCCAGTCCTCCGCCGTCGGCTCCCCCTGCGCACCGGAGCCGAAGAGGACGACGGTGTCACCCGTCGCGGCCGTGGCGTCCGGCCCGAGGTCGAGCACGAACTGGTCCATGCACACCTTCCCGGCGATGCCGGTGCGGCGCGAGCCGACCTGCACCGGTGCGCCGACGACGCCGTCGTGGCCCGAGGCATGCCGCGGGATGCCGTCGGCGTACCCGAGGGGGACGACGCCGAGCACCGTCTCGGTCGGCGTCACGTACTCGTGCCCGTAGGAGACGCCGTGGCCCCCCGGCAGCACCTTCGTCAGCGTCAGCTCCGCCTCGACCCGCATGACCGGCGTCAACCCGAAGCGCTCGGGGCCCGCGACGTCCGGCACGGGCGACAAGCCGTAGACGGCGATGCCGGGCCGCACCAGGTCGAAGTGCATCGCGGGGTTCGTGAGCATGGCGGCGGACGCCGCGAGGTGTCGCACCTCCAGGTGCGCGCCGGCCCGCTCCGCCGCCCGGACCGCGTCGGCGAAGACGTCTGCCTGGCGCCGGACGGTCGGGTGCTCGGGCTGGTCCGCCCAGGCCAGGTGCGACCACACCCCGACGACCTCGAGCGCGCCCTCGGCCTGCGCGGCGACGGCCGCCTGCAGCAGCGCCGGGTACTCGCGCGGCGGGACCCCGCCACGGCCCAGACCCGTGTCGACCTTGAGGTGCACGCGCGCCGTGTGGCCGGTGCGCCGCGCCGCGTCGAGCACCTGGGTCAGCGCGAACGCGCCGCTGACGGAGACGTCGACGTCGGCCAGCAGCAGCGGGTCGAGGTCCTCGTGCGGCGAGTACAGCCACGTGAGGACCGGCGCGGTGATGCCGCCGGCCCGCAGGTCCAGCGCCTCGCCGGCCTGGGCGACCCCGAGCCACGTGGCGCCGCCGGCGAGCGCGGCCCGCGCGCTCGGGAGCAGCCCGTGCCCGTACCCGTCGGCCTTCACGACGGCCATCACCTGGGCCGGGCCCGCCGCATCGGCGAGCGACGCGACGTTGGACGCGAGGGCGGACAGGTCGATCACGGCGCGGGCGGGGTACCTCACGGCCGCCAGTCTGGCAGTCACGGCAACCGGATAACGACGTCGGCACGCCACCGGGTGCCGGCGACGAGCCGGGCGTTCGCCTCGTCCGAGCGCAGCACCCACTCCCGCGCGGCCTCGGGCGAGCGGCCGTGCTGCACGTGCCGCGCGACGAGTCGCTCGACCCGCTGGGCCTCGTCGGTCTCGACGAACCAGCACTCGTCGAGCAGCCACTGCACCTGCCCCCACGGGCCGTCGTCCAGCAGCAGGTAGTTCCCCTCGACGACGACGAGCGGCACCTCCGGCCCCACCCGGATGGCCCCCGCGACCGGCTCCTCGAGGCGCCTGTCGAACGCCGGGGCGTACACGGCGTCGGCACCGGGGTACCGCAGGCGGCGCAGCAGCGCGACGAAGCCGGCCGCGTCGAACGTGTCCGGGGCACCCTTGCGGTCGGCGCGACCGAGCCGCTCCAGCTCGGCCTGCGCCAGGTGGAAGCCGTCCATCGGCACACCGACGACCCCGTCGCCCAGCTCGGCGACCAGGGCCGCGGCCAGCGTGGACTTGCCCGACCCGGGCGCGCCCGCGATGCCGACAAGCCGGCGACCGGTCGCCGCCCCGGCGGGTGCCTCGATGAGCGCGCGCAGCCGCGCGAGCGCCTCCGGCGGGACCAGGCTCACCGCTCCAC
>JAEWYD010000283.1 GCA_023462275.1 Actinomycetes bacterium | reverse complement strand
CCCCGGCTTTCGCGGGGGCCCCTCGTCGTCCCTCCGTCAGTGGCGTGCGGGCCGCGGGCCGCGCTCGGTGGCGAGGCGCACGTCCTCCGCGACGAGGTCCTGATCGACCGCGACGCCCGTCCGGTAGCCCGCGGCGGCTGCGGTGGGGACCGTCGCCTGCGGTTCGCACACGTTGCCGGTGGCCCACACGCCCGGCACGGCCGTCACCCCGCCGTCGCCCGTGAGGACGACCTGGCCGAAGGGCCCGGCCCGCACCTCGGCCCCGGCGGCCACCAGCAGGCCGTCGTGCGCCACCACGCGGGGCTGGACGAGCACGGCGTCGCAGCCGACGACGCCGCCCGGGGTCCGCACCCCCACGAGCCGGTCGTCCGTGACGGCGAGCCCCGTGGCCGGACCGGGGGCGACGGTCACGCCCACCGCGCGCAGGGCGTCGAGGGGCAGCGCATCGAGAGGCAGGGCGTCGTCTGCTGGGCCGCCGCCGTCGGGCCCGTGCGCGACGAGCGTGACCTGATCCGTCCACTGCGCCATGGTGAACGCGCGGTGCGCGGCGTCGGTCCCCGAGCCGAGGACGACGACCGCCCGGTCGCGGGTCTCGAAGCCGTGGCAGTACGGGCAGTGCAGGACGTCGCGACCCCAGCGCGCCGCGAGGCCGGGCACGTCGGGGAGCTCGTCCCGCAGTCCCGTGGCGACGACGACCCGGCGGCCCCGCACCGGGGCGGCCGCCGTGAGCTCGACCGTGATGCGGTCGGCGCCGGGCAGCAGCCGCTCGGCGCGGTCCTCGGCCACCCGAGCGCCGTACGCGACCACCTCCGCCCGGGCCCGGCGCGCGAGGTCCGCGGGCGGGACGCCGTCGAGCCCCAGGTAGCCGTGGACGTGCTGGGCCGACCCGTTGCGCGGTTCGCCGGTGTCCACGACGAGCACGGTCCGACGCGAGCGCGCCAGGACGAGGGCGGCGGCGAGGCCTGCGGGACCGCCGCCGACGACGACCACGTCGTAGTCGGGCGGTTCGAGGACGGGCAGGCCGCCCAGGCGGAACGGGGGCATCCGGCCACGCTAGGCGCTGGCCCCGCGGTCGGCCCGGTGAGGCGACGCCCAGGGCGTGCGCGGGGCTCGGGAGAGCGGCCCGCGGCCGGTCAGCGGTGGCGCGGGCCGCCGGCGAGGGGGATGAGGAATGCCAGCCCGCTGACCAGGAGGCCGGCGACGAACACGACGCCGTTGTCGCCCGTGAACGCGGCGCCCATCATCGCGAAGCCGCCGACCAGCAGGATCATCAGCCCGAGCCAGGCGAGCGGCCGGGCGACCCCGGGCGGGGCGTCCGCGTCCGCCTCCCGCGCGGGGAAGGTCTCCTCAGCCCGCATCGAAGCGCTCCTCGCCCTCGCGGTCGGGGTCGTCGTCGGCGGGGTCCACGGTTGGCCCCTGGCCCTGCTCGGTGACGTCGCCGGTCCTGGGTTCGATCTGCCGGGCCGGGTCCTGGTCCTGCGGGGACTGCGTCTGCTCGGTCATGTGGCACCTCCGCAGCGATCGTCACCCGGGCGCGGGCGGCCCGCCACTCGCGGGACGCCGCCGCCCCGGCGCTCGCTCAGGCCGTCGGGGCGTCCAGGACCGTGATGCTGCCCCAGTACATGCCCATGAGGCACGAGTACCGCATGACGCCGGTCCGCTGGGGCGTGAAGGTGATCTCGTTCTCGCCGGGGTCGAGGTTCACGTTGACCCCGAGGTCCTCGGAGCGGATGGTCGCGGCGCACGTCAGGGCGTCGGAGTCGATCTCCCACCGGACGGGCATCCCGACGTACACGGCCGCGTCCGCGGGCTCGTACCCGTCGGCGACCTGCTGGGTGCGCAGCACCTGCACGCCGTCGACGACCGTGACGTTGTCGCTGAGGGCGGTGAGGGTGGTGGCGGAGGAGAAGAGGTCGGGGGCCAGGACGTGCACGGCCCCGCTGGTGTTGACGAGGGCGAAGGCGACGACTGCAACACCCGCGAAGCGGAAGAAGCGATCGGCCGAGGCGCCGCGCACGGTCGCCGTCAGGCCGCCGAGGCCGAGGAGCCCGGGGGCAGTGCCGAGGGCGAAGACGGCCATGATCGACCCGGCCCGCGGCGGAGAGCCGGTCGAGAGCGCGAGCACCTGGACGGCCTGGGTGAAGCCGCACGGGAGGAAGAACGAGCCCGCACCGAGCAGTGCCGTGGCGACGTCGCTGTAGGTCCGGCGGTCGCGGTCGAGCCGGAGTGCGGAGGCCAGCGCCGGGGGGAGTGCGAGGCCCGCGCCGGCGAGGCGCGGGGAGACCTGGGCGAGCCGGAGCCCGACGACGCCCATGACGAGCGACACGACGATCATCAGCACGGCGACGAGACGGGCGTCCATGGTCACGACGGAGCCGACGGCGCCCATCAGGGCGCCGAGAAGGGCGAAGCCGACCACGCGTCCGACGCCGAACGCGACGTGCGGCCGCAGCTTCTGCCGGGCGGAGAGCTCGGGGTGCTGCGTCGCGAACGTGGCGGACGCCGCGAGGACGATCCCGCCGACGAGGGCCATGCAGGTGGACAGGCCCGCCGCGAGACCGAGCACCAGCACGACGGCGAGGCCCGCGGTCCCGCCTGCGGCCGCCCGGCCCGCGACCCCGGTCAGGC
>JAEWYD010000282.1 GCA_023462275.1 Actinomycetes bacterium | reverse complement strand
CAGTCGGCGTGGCCCTGGCTGCTCGTCGGCCTCGTCGTCGTCGGTGCGGCCGTCGTCGTGACGGTCCGGCGCCGCGGAGGGGCCCGGTGACCCAGGCCCGCCGGCGTCGCTGGCTCGTCCAGATGCTCGTGGTCGTCGTCGTCGCCGTCGGCGTCGTCGTCGGGGGCCCGTGGGTGTACGCCCGCTTCATCGCGAGCGAGCCGCCCGAGCCCCTCGCCCTCACGCCGACGCCGACGGCGAGCCCGGAGATCCCGACGGGTTCGGTGGACGTCGAGGGCACCTGGTACACGCAGCAGGGGTCGGAGGCCGGCTACCGGCTGAACGAGACGATGTCCGGCCAGCCCGTCGAGGTCGTGGGGCGCACGGACGACGTCACCGGGAGCCTCACGGTCGAGGGCGGCGTGCTGACGGCGGCCAGCATCGTCGTCGACGTCGCCTCCATCTCCTCCGACGAGGCGGCCCGCGACTTGTTCTTCCAGCGGGCCCTGGACTCGACGACCTACCCGACGGCCACCTTCCTGCTCACGCAGCCGGTCGACGTCTCCGCGCTGGCGCAGTCGGACGCCCCGGCGGCCGTCACCGCGGTCGGGACGCTGTCGATGCACGGGGTGGAGCGGCCGGTCACCGCCACGCTGCAGGTCCAGCGCGCCATCGGCGGCGTCGAGCTCGCCGGGCAGCTGCCCGTGGCCCTGGCGGACTACAACCTCGTGGCCCCGAACCTCGGCTGGGTGGTGGTGGAGCAGACGGGCACCATCGAGGTGCACCTCGTGCTCGGCCGGCAGGAGCCGCCCACCGCCGGCTGAGCCCGCGCTGCCGATCGTCGATCATCGACGTAGGGTCGCGCCATGCTGAGGGCAGCCCGACGGGTCGCCGCCGCGCTGCGCGTGAGCGGCGTCTGCGCGCTCGCCCTGACGGTCGCCGCCTGCGCCGACCCCTCGACGTCGCGCGTCGCGGGGATCGACGCCGCCCGCGGCGCCGGCTCGGACCGGCCCCTCGTGGTCGTCGCGACGTTCACCGTGCTGGCCGACGTCGTGGCCGTGGTGGGCGGTCCGCGGGTGCAGGTGTCGGCCATCACCGGCCCGGGCATGAACGTGCACGGCTACGAACCGACGCCGGACGACCTGCGTGCAGCGGCGGACGCCGACCTCGTCGTCGCGAACGGCCTCGGGCTCGAGGTGTGGCTGCACGACCTCCTGGACCCGCTGGACGTCCCGGTCGTCACCGTGGCGGACCGCGTGGACCCGGTGCCGGTGCACGGCACCGCCGCCGAGCTCGGTGGGCTCGTCGTCAATCCGCACGCCTGGATGTCGCCGTGGGCCGGCCAGGAGTACGTCGTCGCCGTCGCCGCCGCCCTGGGGCAGGTGGACCCCGGCCACGCCGCCGAGTACGACGAGCGGGCGGGCGCGTTCGCCGAGCGCCTGGCCGCGGTCGGCGACCGGCTGGAGCGCGGGCTGGCGGACCTGCCCGCCGACCATCGCACGCTGGTGACCTGCGAGGGCGCGTTCAGCTACCTCGCCCGCGACGCGGGCGTCGCGGAGGCGTACCTGTGGCCGGTCAACGCCGAGCGGCAGGGCACCCCCCGCCAGGTCGCGCGCGTGATCGACCTCGTCCAGGACCGCGGCGTGCCCGCCGTGTTCTGCGAGTGGACGGTCGCCCCGACCGCCCAGCAGGAGGTGGCGCGCGAGGCGGGCGCCCGGTTCGGCGGCGAGCTCTACGTCGACTCGCTCACCGGCCCCGACGGGCCCGTGCCCACCTACCTCGACCTGCTGGAGCACGACGTGGACCTCATCCTCACCGGCCTGGCGGGCCGGCCCGGCGCGGAGGGTGACGCGTGACGCCGGCGCTCCGCGTCAGCGGGCTCACCGTCCGGTACGGCGACGTCGCGGCGCTCGAGGACGTCGACGTGGAGGTCGCGGCGGGGGAGGCATGCGGCCTCGTCGGCGCGAACGGCTCGGGGAAGTCGACGTTCTTCACGGCGGTCGCCGGGCTCGTGCGCCCGGTCGCGGGCACCGTCGAGGTGCTCGGCGGCACGGCGGAGGCGGCCCGCCGGCGCGGCCTCGTGGCCTACGTGCCGCAGGTCGACGACGTCGACCCGCGGTTCCCCGTCAGCGTCGCCGACGTCGTGCTCATGGGCCGGTACCACCTCATGGGCCTGCGTCGCCGCGCACGGGCGGCGGACCGGGCGGCGGTCGCGCACGCCCTCGCCCGGGTCGGGCTGACCGACCTGGCCGAGCGCCAGATCGGCCGGCTCTCGGGCGGTCAGCGCCAGCGGGTGCTCCTCGCCCGCGCCCTCGCCCAGGACGCTCGGCTCCTGCTCCTCGACGAGCCGTTCACGGGCGTCGACGCGGCGTCCGAGGCCGCCGTCACGACGGTGCTGCGCGAGCTCGTCGCGGACGGTCGCAGCCTCGTCGTCTCCACCCACGACCTCGCGATGCTCCCGGACCTGTGCGCCCGGTCCGTGCTGCTCCAGCGGCGCGTGCTGGCCGCGGGCCCGACGGCGCAGGTCCTCACGCCGGAGAACCTCGCCCGGACCTTCGGTCTGGGGGTGCGATGACCGTCCCAGCGGGCGCGTGGGAGCTCCTCGTCCAGCCCTGGCAGTACGAGTTCATGCAGCGGGCGCTGCTCGTGACCGTCGCGGCCAGCGTGGTGTGCGCGCTGCTGAGCTGCTGGCTCGTCCTCATCGGCTGGTCCCTCATGGGGGACGCCGTCTCGCACGCGGTGCTGCCCGGCGTCGTCCTGGCCTACCTGCTGGGGCTGCCGTTCGCGCTCGGGGCCTTCGTCTTCGGCGTCGGGGCGGTGGCCCTGATCGGAGGCGTGCGCGCGACCACCCACGTCAAGGAGGACGCCGCGATCGGCGTCGTGTTCACGACCGTCTTCGCGATCGGCGTCGTGCTGGTCTCCGTCACGCCCAGCCGCATCGACCTGTCGCACATCCTGTTCGGCAACGTGCTGGGCGTCTCCGACGCCGACGTCCTGCAGGTCCTCGGGCTCGCGGCCCTTGCCGGCACGATCCTCGTGCTTCGTCGTCACGACCTGACGGTGTACGCGTTCGACCGCGTCCACGCGCACGTCGTGGGCCTGCCGGTGCGCCGCATCGGGATGCTGCTCCTGGGGCTCCTGGCGGTGACCGTCGTCGTCGCGCTCCAGGCCGTCGGCGTCGTGCTGGCGGTCGCGATGCTCATCACGCCCGGCGCGACCGCCTCCCTGCTCAGCGACCGCATCTGGCGGATGCTCTGGGTCGCGCCCGCCGTCGCGGCCGGCTGCGCGGTCGTGGGGGTGTGGGCGAGCTACGCGCTGGACGTCGCGAGCGCCGGCCTTGTCGTGGTGTGCCAGGGGCTCGCCTTCGGGGTGGCGTACGTCGTCGCCCGCGTCCGCGCCGCCCGCGCACTCCGCACGGCCCGGGCCGCCCGGACGGCGGTCGGCGAGCGGTCGGCCGGCTAGCGGCGGCGCGTGCCGAAGATGCTGCGGGTGATCTCGCGCCCGAGTGCGGTCCCTGCCGAGCGCAGCACGGAGTCCAGCACGCTCGTCGAGCGCCGCACCGCACGGGCGCGGTTGCGCTCCGACTCGCGCTCGCGCCGTGCCTCGTCGCGCTGCTCCTGGGTGGCCGCGCGCTCCGCCGACTCCTTCTCGGCTGCCTCCTTCTCGGCAGCCTCGGCGGCTGTCGCGGCCTGCGTGGCGCGTGCCGCGAGGAGCTCGTAGGCCGACTCGCGGTCCACGGCTGTCGCGTAACGCGCCAGCTGCGGCGACGCGCCGGCGAGGGCGGCGAGCCGCTCCGGCGGCAGCGCGGCCATCGAGCCCGACGGCGCGAACAGGCGCGTCCAGGCGAGCGGCGTCGGCGCGCCGCTCTCGCTGATCACCGTGACGAGGGCCTCGCCCGTGCCCATGGCCGTCAGCACCCGTTCGACGTCGTAGCCCGACGTCGGGAAGGTGCGCGCGGTGGCGCGCAGGGCGGTCGCGTCGTCGGGCGTGTGGGCCCGGAGCGCGTGCTGGACCCGGCTGCCGAGCTGCGCGAGCACGTCCCCGGGCACGTCCTTCGGCGTCTGCGTGACGAAGAAGATCCCGACGCCCTTGGAACGGATGAGCCGCACCGTCTGCACGACCTCGGCGAGGAAGTCCTTGGACGCGTCCGCGAAGAGGAGGTGGGCCTCGTCGAAGAAGAACACCAGGCGGGGCTTGTCGGCGTCGCCGACCTCCGGCAGCTCGCCGAACAGGTCGGCGAGCAGCCACATGAGGAAGGTGGAGAAGAGCGCCGGGCGGTCCTGCACGCCGGGGAGCTCGAGCGCGGAGACCACGCCCCGTCCGTCCGCGGCGGTGCGCAGCAGGTCGGCCGTCGCGAACGCGGGCTCACCGAAGAAGACGTCTGCACCCTGGGCCTGGAGGGCGACGATCTCGCGCAGGATGACGCCGGCGGTAGCCGAGGAGAGGCCGCCGATGCCCTTGAGCTCGGCCTTGCCCTCGTCGGAGACGAGGTACGCGATGGTCGCCTGGAGGTCCTTCAGGTCCAGCAGGGCGAGGCCCTGCTGGTCGGCCCAGTGGAAGATCAGCCCGAGGCTCGACTCCTGGGTGTCGTTCAGGCCGAGGACCTTGCTCAGCAGGAGAGGCCCGAAGTCCGTCACCGTGGTCCGGATGGGTGTGCCGGTGCCCAGGCCGCCGAGCGTGTAGAGCTCCACGGGGAACGCGGCGCCCGACCAGTCCTGGCCCAGGGCCGACGTGCGGGCGAGGAGCTTGTCGCTCGCGACGCCGGGCTCGGCGAGGCCGGCCAGGTCGCCCTTGACGTCGGCGACGAAGACCGGGACACCGGCGGCGGACAGACCCTCCGCGAGGAGCTGCAGCGTGCGGGTCTTGCCCGTCCCGGTGGCGCCGGCCACCAGGCCGTGCCGGTTCATCATCGCCAGGGGCAGCTGGACCCGTGCCGCGGGGGTCGGTGTGCCGTCCTCGAGGAGGACGCCGAGGGGCACGGTCGAGCCCGAGAACGTGTAGCCGTCCCGTACGGCGGCGGCGACGGGGGAGAGGCTCGGCGCGGCCG
>JAEWYD010000281.1 GCA_023462275.1 Actinomycetes bacterium | reverse complement strand
GGCCAGTACCGCATGGTGAGCGACGGCCTGTCCCGGTCGTCGGGCCGCGAGGAGCGCGCGAACCGTCCGTCCGACGACGTCGAGGTGATCCAGGCCGACGACGTCGAGGTGCTCGACTGGGACACGGACGACGCCGACGACGACTGGTGAGCCGGCGCGGGTGACCTCGGTCGACGCGCCTTGTCAACGCGCCGGCGTCGCCCAGACCAGCAGGTCCGACCCCTCCACCGGCACCGCCTGGACCTCGGCCGCCTCGGCGGTCCGTGCCGCGTCGGCGACCCCGAGCTCGAAGGTCTCGCCGCCGGTCTCGTAGGTGCCGACGGACGCGGCGCCGACGTCGTGCGGCATGGACATCTCCCCGCCGTCGGGCGTGCGGATGCACAGGGAGCCGTCCCGCGCGGCGTAGGCGCTCGCGCCGCCGGGCAGCGCGGTGATCGCGCCGGTCGGCGGGGAGTCGCAGGCGTAGGTGGGCGGCTCGTAGCGGGGCGTGGTCGCGGTCGACACTGCCGCCCAGGCGACGAGCCCCGCGGCCAGCAGGCCGGTCGCATATCGGTGGGCGGGAAGGTGGGTCGCCGCCGTCGTGCCCGTCGTGCCCACCGTGCCCCGCGCCCGCCGGCCCACCACGAGCACCACGCCAGTGACACCCAGGCCGACCACCCCGCCGACGGTGTTGAGCAGGATGTCGTCGACGTCGAACGCCCGCCACGACCACCCGGCGGCGAGGGACCCGAGCAGCTGCCCGGTCTCGATCGCGAGGGTGACGCCGAGACACGCGGCCACGAGCAGCTCGTACCGCCACCGCACCACGAGCGGCAGCAGGATGCCGAACGGGATGGTCATGAGGACGTTGCGCTCCGCCTCCCACGACCCGAGCAGGTCCGGCCGGCTGAGCTCGAGGTTGACGCGCACCTCGCCGTGCCCGCCGAAGAGCGACCGGACGTCCGGCAGCGGCAGGAACGCGGCGGCCGCGAGCGCGACCAGGTAGACGACGAAGGCGATGGTCGCGACGCGACGTGCGGTGGGGGAGCGCAGGGCCACGCCACCACGTTGCCCGACGCCGGCCCGCCGGACATCCGCCTGAGGTGCCGGGTGCTGTCAGCCGTGGGGTGGACGCGCCCGATGGCGCCGGGCTGCGAGGCCACGCCCCGGCACGCCACGACGACGACGACGGCTGGCGGCCCGCGACGCCGTCAGGCCGGCAGCAGCCACACCCCCGCCTCGGCGAGCGCGTGGCAGGGGGGCGCCGGCGTCGTCGGCGTCGGTGATCACGCCCGCGACGGCCGCCAGCGGGAGCACGGCGAACGCCGACGCCGCGCCGACCTTCTCGGCGCTGGCCGCTGCTCGCGCACTGCGACGGGGTGCTTCGGCTGCCCGGCGAGTCCCGCGGCGCCGACCAGGACGTCGCGATCGCCCGCGGGCGCGGCCTGCCCGTGTGGACGGACGTCGAGCAGATCCCGCGCCGCGGGTAGGCCGGCGTCGTCGTCTGCACTGCCGTCCAGCGCCCGCGCCAGCCGTCGTCAGCGCTCCGTCAGCGCCCGCCGTCAGGCGCCCGGCAGCGGCACCCGGGCGTGCACCAGGCCCGCGATCCGGACCGGCCGCAACGCATCCGTGCGCCCGTGGAGCAGGGGCGCGACGGCGTGGGCCGCGTCCACCGTGCGCACGACGTCGAGCCCGACGCCGGCGAGCAGGCCGGCCAGGTCCTCGGCGGAGATCTCGCACCGCCACGGCTCGCCGTGCTGCGCCGCGACCGCGCCCACGCCCTGCGCGTACGCCTCGCCGGCGTCGTCCCGGTGGCCGGCGGGCAGCACGTGGTCGAGCACGAGCTCGGACCCGGGTGCCAGGCTCGCTACCCCGAGCGCGAGGCTGCGGACGTCGTCGGGCGCCAGGTACATCGTGACGCCGAGGCATGCGACGAACGCGGGCGCCGTCGGGTCCAGGCCGGCGTCCAGGAGGGCGGCGGGCCACTCGGGGTCACGCAGGTCCGCGGCGACGAGGCGCACGGCGTCGGGCAGGGCGATGCCGGCGGCCTCGAGCGCCGCCCGCTTGGCCTCCCCGGCGCCAGGCAGGTCCACCTCGTACGCGGTCCGGCCCGACGGCGCGGCGACGCGCAGGGCGGACGTGTCCAGCCCGGCGCCGAGGACGACGTACTGCCGGGCGGGCGAGGCGGCCAGCAGGTCCTCGGCGAACCGCGAGCGGGCGAGGGTCCACAGGCGGGCCGTCGCGAGGATCGGCTCGGCGGGGTAGGCGCGCTGGTAGCCGAGGTACCCGGCGCCGACGTCGCCGAGCAGGTGGGCGGCGAGGTCGTCGACGAGGAGGCGCGGCGGCGCGTCGACCTCGAGGTGCGCGGCGCGGGCGGCCGCCGAGGCGTACGCGGTGGCGCCGAGGCGGGGAGCGGGAACGGGGGTGGCGGGTGCGGAGTGTGTCGTCACTCCAGTCAACTATCACGGAATGCGCCCAGAATGCATTTCAGCATACCACAGAAATGCATTTCTGAATAGGCGCTGAATGGGTGGCTGCGGTGGGCCCGGAGGCCGGCGCCCGCCATCGGCGCCCCGGTTCTGCTCACATGAGGCCTCCCGGAGCCGATACGCGCACTGAGGAGCACGAGCCGATCCCGCGGCGAGGCGGGCGGCCGCCTCCCCACCTGGACCCCGAGGTCGGAGGTGACCCTGTGAGCAGCGAGCCGCTCGAGGTGACCGGCGAGAAGTTCCGCATGTGGCTGCGGAACGACGGCGTCGTCGAGCTCACCTGGGCCCCGCACGTGCCCTCGGGCCTGCCGGACGCGCTCGCCGCGATCGACGCGATGACCCAGCTCACGGGTGGCCGCCCCGCGCCGCTCCTCGTGCACACGACCGACGCCGGGCCGCAGGACCGGGCGGCGCGCATGGAGTTCATCCGCCGGCAGGAGGTCGTCTCCGCCGTCGCCCTCCTGGTCGGCAACCCGCTCAGCCGCATGATGGCCACGTTCTTCATCAACGTGAGCCGGCCGGACGTGCCGATCCGGCTCCTGGAGGACGAGGCCGCCGCGATCGCCTGGCTCAAGGGCTACCTGGTGTGACCACAGCGACGGTCCCGCCGGACCCGGAGGGCATCCCCGACCTGGAGCGCCGGCTCGAGGAGGTCGTGAGCGTCATCCAGGACCTGGCCGCGCTCCGGTTCGACGCGCGCGCGACGGTCGGGCCGGCCGGCGACGTCGTGGACGCGGTGGCGGCGGGCGTGAACGCCCTGGGCGAGGAGCTCGAGGCGTCGTACCAGGAGATCGAGCGCCGGGTGGCCGACCGCACGGCCGAGCTGGCGGTCGCCACGCGGGAGCTGCGCCGTCGGGCCCTGCATGACGACCTCACGGGCCTGGCGAACCGGGCGGCCTTCTGGGACCGGCTGGCCCACCGCCTGAGCCTGGCAGACCGGCGCGCGGCGGGCTTCGCTGTGCTGTTCCTCGACCTCGACGACTTCAAGACGGTGAACGACACCCTGGGCCACGCCGCGGGGGACCAGCTGCTGGTCGCGGTGGCGGGGCGCATCACGCGCGAGCTCCGGGCGGGCGACACCGCGGCACGGGTGGGCGGCGACGAGTTCGTCGTCCTGCTCGACGAGGTGGCCTCGAGCGACGCCGCGCTGGCCGTGGCGCACCGCCTCAACGAGCGCCTGCAGGCGCCCTTCGAGCTGGGCCCGCACACCCTCCTGGCCACGAGCAGCATCGGCGTGACCACGGGGCCGGGCGGCTTCTCGACGACCGACGCGATCGTCGCGGCGGCCGATGCGGCGATGTACGAGGCGAAGCGGGGCGGGCCAGGCCTGTGCGTGCTGTTCGACCGGGACCGGCACGGGCCGTCGTCAGTGGTCGGCGCGGCTCGGGGCTGACGGGTCCGCGGCGTCGACCGTCGCCTGGCGCACGCGCGCCACCGGGTAGGCGAGCCCGCCCAGGGCGAGCACCGC
>JAEWYD010000280.1 GCA_023462275.1 Actinomycetes bacterium | reverse complement strand
GGGGGGGGGGGGGCCCAGTTCGCTCCAGTTTGCGAACGGCAGCGGACCCGGGGCGGCGACGGCGAGTGTTCATCCAGATGTCACCCGTTTGGCCCAGGACCTTCGTCCTAGGCGCCCTAACGTCGTGGCGCTGATCACCCACTCTGGAGGAGAACCCCCATGGCTCACCACGCCCGCCGCCTGGGCGCGGCCGCGCTCGCCGGCCTCATGGCCGCGACGGTCGCCGGCACCGCCAGCGCCCACGACCGCCCCGCCGTCGCGACCGGCCCGTCCAGCAGCGACGCGCCCTACCTGGTGCCCGCCGCGTCCGACGTCCGGCTCACCTCCATCCTCACCGCGGGCGACGCCGTCGGCGGCTACCGGATGTCGGGGCTGCCGGACGGCCTCGGCGCCTACGACAACGGCGACGGCACCTTCACGCTCCTCGCCAACCAGGAGCTCGGCGCCGGTGACGGCCTCGTGCGCGCCCACGGCGCCACCGGGTCGTTCGTCAGCCGGTGGGTCGTCGACAAGCGGACGCTCACCGTCGTCTCCGGCCGTGACCAGATCCAGCGGCTCCTGCTGGCCGACGGCGCGGGCGGCTGGGCGCCGTCGGCCACCCCGATCACCCGCCTGTGCTCGGCGACCCTCGCCGACGTCAGCGCCTTCTACGACCGCCGCACCCGCACCGGCTACGACGGCCGCATCTTCACCAACGGCGAGGAGGGCGGCACCGGTCGCGCCTTCGCGCACGTCGTCGACTCCGGCGACACCTACGAGCTGCCGGCGCTCGGGCACGCGCCGTGGGAGAACGTCGTCCCGAACCCGGCGACCGGCCGCAGCACCGTCGTCATCGGCACGGCGGACACCGGCGGCGGCCAGCTCTACGTGTACGCGGGCACCAAGCAGCGCGCCGGGAACCCGGTGGAGCAGGCGGGCCTGGCCAACGGGCAGACGTGGAGCGTGGCGGTCGACGGCCTGGCCGCGGAGTCCGGCGACGTCGCGGCGCCCGAGGGCCGGGTGCGCTTCTCGCTCGTGCCGGCGGGCACGGGGACGGGCTTCGACCGGCCCGAGGACGGCGCCTGGGACCCGGCGCACCCGAACGACTTCTACTTCGTCACGACGGCGAGCATGACGAAGCACAGCCGCCTGTGGGTGCTGCACTTCGACGACGCCGCGAACCCCGGCAAGGGCGGCACGCTCGAGATGCTCCTCGAGGGCCCGGCCGACGCGACCCCCGGCCCCAAGATGATGGACAACCTCACGGTCGACGCCGGCTCGGTTCTCATCCAGGAGGACCCGGGCGGCAACGAGTACCTCGCGGGGATCTGGCAGTACGACATCCGCCGCGACACGGTGCGCCGGGTCGCCGACTTCGACCCGGCCCGCTTCCTGCCGGGCGGCGCGGTGTTCGACACGATCGACGAGGAGTCCTCCGGCATCATCCCGGCGCCGTTCCTCGGCCGCGGCGCGTACCTGTTCGACGCGCAGAACCACACGGCGGTCGCCGACCCCGCGGTGGTGCAGAAGGGCCAGCTCCTCGCGCTGACGCTGCGCCCGGGCCAGGGCGACCACGACGGTGGCCCGACCCACGGCGGCCCCGGCCACGGCGGCCCGGGTCACCACGGCCGCGGCTGACGCCACCGTCCACCCACCCGCCCCCCGTTCTCCGCAAACTGGAGCGCACCAGCAGCGACCCGCCTGGCGTGTCGCGCAGGTTCGCTCCAGTTTGCTAGGCGGGCGGGAAGAGGCGACCGCGCAGGCGCAGCGACACGTAGACGAGGCCCACGAGCACCGGCACCTCGATGAGCGGCCCGACGACGCCGGCGAGGGCCTGCCCGGACGCCGCCCCGAACGTGCCGATCGCCACGGCGATCGCCAGCTCGAAGTTGTTCCCCGCCGCGGTGAAGGCCAGCGTCGCCGTCCGGGCGTACCCGAGGCCGAGGGCCCGGCCGAGCACGACGCCGAGCCCCCACATGAGCCCGAAGTAGCCGAGCAGCGGCAGGGCGATCCGCACGACGTCGAGCGGCCGCGACGTCACCGCGTCGCCCTGCAGCGCGAAGAGCAGGACGATCGTGAAGAGCAGCCCGTAGAGCGCCCAGGGGCCGACCCGCGGCACGAACCGCCCCTCGTACCAGGCCCGCCCGCGCACCCGCTCACCGACGACGCGGGACAGGAACCCCGCCGCGAGCGGCACCCCGAGGAACACGAGGACGTTGACCGCGATCTGCCCGACGGAGACGTCGAGGCCCTGCGTGTCCAGGCCGAGCCAGCCCGGCAGGACGGTCAGGTAGAAGTACCCGAGCAGCGAGAAGGCCACGACCTGGAACACCGAGTTCAGCGCGACCAGCACGGCGGCGGCCTCCCGGTCGCCGCACGCCAGGTCGTTCCAGATGACGACCATCGCGATGCACCGCGCCAGCCCGACGACGATCAGCCCGGTCCGGTACTCCGGCAGGTCGGGCAGGAAGGCCCACGCCAGCGCGAACATCACCGCGGGCCCGACGAGCCAGTTGAGCACGAGCGAGCTCACGAGGAGCCGCCGGTCGCCGGTGACCGCCGCGACGCGGTCGTACCGCACCTTCGCCAGCACCGGGTACATCATCACGAGCAGCCCGAGCGCGATGGGCACCGAGATGCCGCCCACCTCGAGCGCGGCGAGCGCGTCGCCCAGGCCCGGGACGAGCCGCCCCAGCGCGAGGCCGGCGACCATGGCGAGCCCGATCCAGGCCGGCAGCCACCGGTCGAGCACGGGCAGGCGCGCGACGCCGCCGTCTGCTGCGGGCGCCTGGGCCGCCGCGTCGGTGTGCGGCGTCGTCATCGGGTCGCGCCGCCCGCCTGGGGCACGCCGAGCTCGCCGAGGAGGGCCTCGACCCGGGCGCGGATCGCGTCGCGGATCGGCCGGACCGCCTCGATCCCCTGGCCGGCCGGGTCGTCGAGCTGCCAGTCCTCGTAGCGCTTGCCGGGGAAGACCGGGCACACGTCGCCGCAGCCCATGGTGATGACGACGTCGGACGCCTGGACGGCGTCCGTCGTCAGCACCTTCGGCCGCTCGGTGCGGATGTCGACGCCGGCCTCGAGCATGGCCTCGACGGCCGTCGGGTTGATCTGGTCGGCGGGCATCGAGCCGGCGGAGCGCACCTCGACCGCGCCCCCGGACAGGTGCGTCAGCCAGCCCGCCGCCATCTGCGACCGGCCGGCGTTGTGCACGCAGACGAACAGGACGCTGGGCCGGGGCGGGGCGGTGGTCGGGTCGGTCACGGGTCCTCCTGGTGGGGTCGGCGTCGGTGGTCGACGGCGGACGGCGGGGCGGGTCAGGGCAGGGCGGCGAGCAGGTCGGCGGCGAGGGCGCGCACCCGGCGGTCGAGGTCGTCGCGGATGGCGCGCACGCCGTCGGGCGAGGCGAGCGCCGGGTCGGCGACGGGCCAGTCCTCGTAGCGCTTGCCGGGCAGCACCGGGCAGGAGTCGCCGCAGCCCATGGTGACGACGACGTCGGCGGCCCGGATCGCGTCGTCGGTCAGCGGCTTCGGGTAGGGGTCGTCGGCGGCCGGGTCGCCGGCGCCGGCGAGCAGGTCGGCCAGCACGGGGGCGACCGAGGCGTGCACGTGCGCGGCCGGGAGCGACCCCGCCGACCGGACGACGACCCGGTCCCCCGCCACCCGCCGCATGAGTGCGGCCGCGAGCTGCGAGCGCCCGGCGTTCGCCGTGCACACGAAGAGCACGCGCGGACGGGCGTCAGGGCGGGCCTCGGCCGCGCCGTCGTCGGCGGCGGTGCGCCGGTCGACGGC
>JAEWYD010000279.1 GCA_023462275.1 Actinomycetes bacterium | reverse complement strand
GCCCGGGGCGGGGAGACCGGCCGCGGCGGGTACCTCGGCGTCGTCGGCGTCCTCGGCGGGCGCCGGCGCCGAGGCGCGCCAGCCGCCGTCGTCGGTCTCCGCGAGCACCGCGTCCAGGTGGGTGTGGTTGTCGACGACGGGGTGCGGCAGCGGCTCGGGCGCCGGGGGCCAGGAGGTGTCCCGGCGGCCCACGCCTCAGCCCTCCGCCGTCGAGCCCGCCCGCAAGCGCTCGAGCTCGGCGTCCACGACGGCGTCGTCCAGCTTCGCGAAGACGGGCGTCGGCTTCTCCACCGGCGCTCCCACGGCCACCGGCCGGGACTCCCAGCGCGGCGTGCCGGAGTAGTCGCCGGTGATCACGGGGTACGTCTCGAGCCCGGCGCCCGAGCCAGGGTCGAGCTCGGTGACGTGCTCGATGCGCGGCATGGGCATGAACTCGCCCGACCCGCCGAGCACCTGGTGGACCTTGTTGGCCGAGTGCGGCAGGAAGGGCGCGAGGAGGGTGTTGCAGTCGCTCACACACTGGGCCGCCACGTGCAGGACCGTGGCCAGCCGCTCCCGCTGCGCGGGGTCCTTCATCTTGTACGGCTCCGTCACCGACAGGTACTTGTTCACCTCGCCGACGACGCGCATGGCCTCCGCGATCGCGGCGCGCTGGCGGTGCCGCCCGATGAGGCCGCCGACGGTCCCGAACCCGGCGCGCACCGTGGCCAGGACCGCCTCGTCCACCGGCTCCAGCCCGGCCGCGGCCGGGATCTCGCCGAAGTTCTTCGCGATCATCGCCGCGGTCCGGTTGACCAGGTTGCCCCAGCCGGCGACGAGCTCGGAGTTGGTGCGCTGGACGAACTCCGACCACGTGAAGTCGGAGTCGGAGGTCTCCGGTCCGGCCGCGGAGATGAAGTAGCGCAGCGCGTCCGGCTGGTAGCGCGCGAGGACGTCGCCGACGTAGATGACGACGCCGCGCGAGGACGAGAACTGCTTGCCCTCCATGGTGAGGAACTCGCTCGACACGACCTCGGTCGGCAGGTTCAGCACGCCGTACTCGCCCGGCTTGCCGCCGCGCTCGCCCTGCCCGTTGTAGGCGAGGAGCTCGGCGGGCCAGATCTGGGAGTGGAAGACGATGTTGTCCTTGCCCATGAAGTAGTACGACAGCGCCTCCGGGTCGTTCCACCACTCGCGCCACCGCTCGGGCTGCCCGGTCCGCCGCGCCCACTCGATGCTGGCGGAGAGGTAACCGATCACCGCGTCGAACCACACGTAGAGGCGCTTGGTCGGCTGCTCGCGCCACCCGTCCAGGGGGATCGGGATGCCCCAGTCGATGTCGCGCGTCATGGCCCGGGGGCGGATGTCCTCGAGGATGTTCTGGCTGAACTTGATGACGTTCGGCCGCCACAGCCCGGTGGCCTCGCGCTCGTCGAGCCAGGCGCCGAGCGCCTCCGCGAGCGCCGGCAGGTCGAGGAAGAAGTGCTCGGTCTCGACGAACCGCGGCGTCTCGCCGTTGATCTTGCTGCGCGGGTCGATGAGGTCCGTCGGGTCCAGCTGGTTGCCGCAGTTGTCGCACTGGTCGCCGCGCGCGTCGGCGTAGCCGCAGATGGGGCACGTGCCCGCGATGTAGCGGTCGGGGAGCGTGCGGCCTGTCGACGGGCTGATGGCGGCCTGCGTGGTCTTCTCGACCATGTACCCGTTGCGGTGCACGGTGGCGAAGAGCTCCTGCACCGTGCGGTAGTGGTTGCCCGTCGTCGTGCGCGTGAAGAGGTCGTAGGACAGGCCGAGGTCCACCAGGTCCTGGACGATGACGGCGTTGTTCTTGTCGGCGAGCTCCTTGGCGGTCACGCCCTCCTTGTCCGCCTGGACCAGGATCGGGGTGCCGTGCTCGTCGGTGCCCGAGACCATCAGCACGTCGTGGCCCGCCATGCGCATGTACCGGCTGAAGACGTCGGAGGGGACGCCGAAGCCGGCGACGTGTCCGATGTGGCGGGGACCGTTGGCGTAGGGCCAGGCGACCGCCGAGAGGATGTGGGCCATGGGGCCAGATCCTAGTGAGGGTCGGGCCCCGGCCCCGCTGGACCCTCGGTCCGCCGACCGACCGGGATCTCCTGCGTGACGGGCACCACGCGCACGACGGGCGCCGCGTCGTCGGCCCGGTCCGGCCGGCGTGGTGCCGCGGCCGGCAGGAAGACGGGCGGCAGGTCCGGGACCGCACCGGCCACCGCGGCTGCTGCCGCAGCCCCAGCAGCACCCGTGGCCCCGCCGGGACCGGCGCCCGCAATCGCAGCCGGACCAGCGCCCGGACCAGCTCCCGGGACGGCGGGCGCACCGGCGCCGAAGATCGTCGCGCAGAGGGTGCGATAGCTGGCGTCGGGCCGGGGCACGAACGCGATGCGCCGCATCGCCTGGTCCTGCCCCGCCGACTCCAGCACGAACTCGCCGTACCCCAGGATCCGGCCGGCCACGGACCGCGCGTAGCTCATGTCGGTGACCTTGTGCAGCGGCATCATCGCGACCCGCCGCGTGACCAGCCCGGTGAGCAGGAGCATGCGCCGGTCCGTCGCCACGAACCACTCCGTGCGCCAGCTCACCAGCCGCACGACCGTGCGCGCGAGGACCGCGAGCCACAGCCACCAGAGCAGGTCCGCGCCGTCGCCGACGGAGTGCCGCAGCAGGCCGACCGCCACCCCGACGACGGCGAACGCCGCGACGGCCGTCGCGGCCGGCTCGAGCAGCCGCGCCCAGTGGTGCCGGGTCGCCAGGACGATCCGCTCGTCGTCGAGCACGAAGCGCTGCAGCGACCGCCGGGGCAGCCCGTCCGCTCCGGCGGGAGCGGTCACGAGGTCAGCTCGGCGAAGAAGCGCCCGAAGCCCTCCACCGCGCCGCCGAGCAGGCTCCAGATCGACTGCACGACATCGGCCGCGCGGTCCGGCTTCGTGACGATGGCGTACACGAGGAAGATGACGGCGATCCACGTCAGGACGAGCTTCACCTTCGTGGGCATGCGGGGTCCTTCCGGCGGCGGGGACGCAGCCGGGACACCGTTGGCCCGACGATCGTGGTCGGGCCGGACATTACCGGAGGAGCCGGGTCGAACCGGACGACCGTCGGTCCGTGGGCATACGGCGCGGCGCTCGGGACAGGCGATGGCTCAGAACGGCAGGTAGTACGTCAGCACGTCGGACGTGAGCGGTGGGAACAGGGCCCCGTAGAGGTCGGCATCCTCGCCCGCCCGCACGTCGGGCCGCAGGCGTTCCAGTCCCGTGACGCCTAGCGGCCCGAGGAGCAGTGCCGGGACCTGGTCGGGCGCGCACCCCGCGCCCCCGGCCTCGACCGGCCCCGCGAGCACCCCGCCTGCGGTGACCGGCCCGACGCCGTCGGCCGTGACGGGCATCGTGTAGTGGCGCCGGTAGGTGCTCAGCAGCACCTGCTGCCCGACCCGGTCCAGGCCCGACGCGGCGAGCCGGGCCGTCAGGACGGGCCGCAGCGCCTCGAGCACCGCGCCCGGGTCGGGCACGCGCACGTAGTACTGCTCGCACCGGGCGTCCGCGGGCTCCATCAGTGGCTCGGCGAGCGTGTGCGGCACGGTGCCGGGGCGCTCCACGAGGCCGACGCGCCCCGAGCCGGCCTGCGCGGCGACGGCCCGCAGCAGGTCCACCGCGGCCAGCTCGTCCACGGCGGTGGCCTCCGCGACGAGTCCGGAGCCGGGGGTGATCCGCCCGGAGGCGACCACCGCGCCCGCGCGCTCCACCACGAGCGTGCGCGTCGCGTCGTGCACGGTGAGCCAGCGCAGCCGCGCGAGCGGGTGCGGGACGGCGACGTCGGCCACGCCCTGGGCC
>JAEWYD010000278.1 GCA_023462275.1 Actinomycetes bacterium | reverse complement strand
GTCCGGACGGGACGGTGGCACCGCGCTCGCCGGCGTCGAGCGCCGCGAAGAGCGCGGCGGCGTCCACCGCGCCCCAGGGCTCCAGCTCGCGGACCAGCTCGCCCGGGCTGTGCGGGCCGTCGTCGTGCGGGCCCAGGGTGACGGCGCAGAGCGTGTCGAGGTCGTTCGGCACGGCTGGCGAGAGCTCCGCCGGCGGGACCGCGGCGCCCGCGACCGCCGGTGCGGCGGACACGCCGGGTGGCGGGGGGACCACCGTCGGCGCCGTCGGCCAGCGGCCCGTGAGGGCGAGGCAGAGGAGGGCGACGAGCCCGACCGTGTCGGCCCGGGACGTCGCCTTGGCGTCGCCGCCGGCCGTGCGGAGCAGCTCCCCGTCCATCGCGAGGCCGGAGACGAGCACGGAGCCGTCGGGCGTCACGTGCACCGAGGAGGGTCGCAGCGCGAGGTGGTGCACGCCGCGGCGGCGGGCGATCTCGAGCGCCTCGGCGGCCTCGCCGACGATCGCGCGCGCGACGTCGGCGGGCAGGGGTCCGTGGGCGGTGAGCTGGCCCAGGTCCTGCCCGACGAGCGGCTCCGTCACCGTGTAGGCGACGCCCTCGTGGTCGCCGACGTCGAGCACGCGCACGAGCCGGCGGTCCGTGACGAGAGCGGCGCGCCGTGCGGCGTCCTGCGCGGCGGCCACGTCGACGCCGCCGCCACGCACCACCAGGGCGCGCACGGGGCGGTCGAGGATCTGGTCGCGGGCGCTCCAGCACTCCACGCCCGGCAGGTCTGTCGCGACGGGCTGGTGGAGCCGGTACCGCCCGGCCAGCAGCGTGCCTCGTCCGATGACGACGTCCAGACGATCACCTCCACGTCGGTCGGCCCGCGCGGTCCGCGCGGACCCGCCCGCCACGCCCCGCGCAGCGCCGGGCGCCCTCATGCTACGGCGCAGGCGCCCCAGGACAGGGGTCAGCAGGTCGTCGAGCTCGGCGACGCCCAGGCGGCGCAGGAGCGCCACGTAGACCGCCACCATCACGAGCCCGACGACGGCGCACGCCGCGACCGCGCGGAACCAGCCGCCCGACGCGAGGTTGCCGAACACCCGCAGGACGATCCACCCGACGGCGCTCGCGACCAGGGCGGCGAGCCCGGCGCGCACGTGGAGCCGGATGATGCGGCTCAGACCGCCGCCGAGCCGGTGCCAGACCTGCGCGCCGCCCCACACCGCGCCGAGGGCGTACGAGAGCGCCATGCCGGCGGCGCACCACGCGACCCAGTGCTGCGGCGGGGCGAGCAGGCGCCCCAAGAGCCCGACGGCGACCACGACGCCGGCCATCGCCACCTGGATCCAGAACAGTCCCTTGGCGTCCTCGTAGGCGTAGAAGACGCGCTGGCACAGCGTCCAGGCACCGAGCGCGACCAGGCCCGTCATGAAGGCGACGATGATCGGCGCCATCGCCGCGGCGTCGGCCGCGTGGGTGGTCGGGTACATCGCCCGGACGACCGGCACGCCGAGGACGGCGATGGCGGGGGCCGCGAAGAGCGTGAAGACGGCGACGGTGCGCAGGCCGTGCGAGAAGTCGGCGCGGACGGCGGGCAGGTCGCGCGCGGCCGCGTGGTCGGACAGCCGCGTGAACAGGGCCGTGACCAGGGACACCGTGACCAGCGAGTGCGGCAGCATGAAGAGTCCGAACGCGTTCGTGTACGCGAGGTAGCCGGCCGCTCCCTCGTCGGCGTGCTCGGACGCGGCGGAGGCGATGTTGGTGATGGCGAAGGTCGCCACCTGCCCGACGGCGAGCGCGGCCACGGTCCACCCGGCCACCCGCCCGGCGTTGCCCAGCCCGGCGTCGCGCCAGCCCCAGCGCGGCCGGTAGCGGAAGCCGCTGCGGTACAGCGGGACGACGAGCACGAGCGCCTGCGCGACCACCCCGAGAGTCATGAGCCCGGCCAGCACGCCGATGCGGCCGCCGTCCCAGACGGAGAGGTCCTCGGGCTGCCCGCGGGCGGGGCGGTCGAAGGTGCCGTACATCGCGATGAACACGACGAGGCCCCCGATGGCCACGACGTTGTTGACGACCGGCGCCCACATGTAGGGCCCGAACATGCCCCGCGCGTTGAGGACCTGGCCGAGCATCGTGTAGACGCCGTAGAAGAAGATCTGCGGCAGGCACCAGAGCGCGAACGCGGTCGCCAGGGAGATGTTCTGCTCGCTCCGCATCGCGATGCGCACGATCACGGGTGCGGCCAGCGTGAGGACGACGGTCGCGGCCCCGAGGAGCACGAACGACAGCGTCAGCAGCCGGTTGACGAACTCCTGGCCGTTCGCGGACCGGTACGCACGGACCACCTGCGGGACGAGCACGGCGTTCAGGACGCCGCCGCCCAGCAGCATGTAGAAGATGTTCGGGAGCGTGTTCGCGACGGAGAACGCGTCGCCCGCGAGGCTGCCCGTCAGGCCGACGGCGGCGACCAGCATCGCGTTGCGGACCAGCCCGAGCACGCGCGAGACCGCGGTGCCCGCGGCCATCACCGCGGCGCTCCGGCCCAGGCTGGCGTCGCTCACGTCTGCTGCACCTCCTGCGCGGGGGCGTCGTCGGCGTGCTCCTCGGGCGACAGCGCGTCCGGTCCCGAGTCGACCTGCGGCTGTGCGCGCCGGCCGGTCCGGCCGCGACGGACCGTGCGGATCAGCCCGATGACGAGGCCGATGAGCAGCAGCCCACCGAGCACAGCCGTCCCGATCCGCTCCCAGTCCGCGCGCACGCGGACGGTGAACTCCTCGCTGCGGGTCAGGACGGCGCCGTCGGGCGTGCGGAGCTCCACGGTGACGCCGACGTCCGCGGACTGCACGGCGTGCACGGGGACGCGCACCACGGTGTCGGCGCCCGGCTCGACCGTCACGGTCGCGGGCTCGTCGGCCACGAGGCGGGGGTCGGAGGGGCGGAGGGCGACCTGGACGGTCACGGCCTGGTCGAGGTGGTTCGTCACCTGCACGGGCAGGCCGCCGGAGGTCGAGGTCAGGTTGACGGGGCCGGGGCCCTGGACGGTCACGCGGCCCTCGAGGGCGCGCGCCGCGTCCCAGGACGCCTGCACGGCGGCGGCCCGGGCGACGGGGTCCGCGCGCCACGCAACCGACGTCGGCGCGAGGAGCTCGAGCTCGGCGTCGCCCAGGAGCGCCTCGGGCGTGGCGACCATGCTGGCGACGTGCCGGCGGCCGGCGACGGCCTCACGCACGGTCACGAGGGCGTCGCCGGTGACCTCCGACGACGTCACCGTCCGGCTCGGCAGCGTGCCGCGGTCGACGCCGGGGTCGGGCAGGTCCACGAGCGAGCTCACGGGGCCGAACTGCACCCACGGCGCCGCCTCGAGGGCGTCGAGCTGCCCGTCGACGCGCTCGGGATCGGGCTGCCACGTCCGCGGCAGCGTGACGAGGAGGTGCCGCCCGTCGTTCGGGCGCTCGCGGGTGACGACGGCGAGCTCGGCCAGCAGGTCCTGGCCGGCCGCCGCGGGGGTGACCTGCGCGGGGTCGGGGGGCGTCGTCGTGGTGCCTGCCCGGCTGCCTTCCTGGGGCGAGACGCCGTCGGCGCCCGGCGTGGCACCGTCGTCGGACGCGCCGACGACGCCGGTGACGAACGCCGTCGAGAGGCGCTCGTCGGGCACGAGCAGGGCCACGTCGTCGCCGGCGACCGAGACCGTCGCCCGGCTGGACGGCGTGTAGGTCAGCACGCCGGGCGCGGGCAGCTCGCCGGGGCCGACGAGGAGGGCGTCGAACCCGGCGCGCTGGACCAGGGACGCCGTCGGCACGTCGGGCAGGTCGTCGGCCGGCCACGCGAACGCGACGCGGGCGTCCGCGGGGAGCGGCGTGTCGCTGGCGTCCGCGCGGGCGACGGCGGCGTCGAGCAGGTCGCTGGTGCCGGCGTGCGCGAGCGCTGCCAGGTCGGGGTCCAGGTAGGGCAGCAGGTCGATCTCGCGGTCGCCGCTGCCCACCGCGAGCTCGCTGGCCCAGGCCTGCGCCGTCGGGCCCGCGCCGTTGGCCGGGTCCACCAGCCAGGGGTCGACGGCCCAGGTGACCTCGGGGTGGTCCGCCGTGGCCTCGAGCAGGGCACCGAGGCGCCCGTCACTCGCCGTGAGGTCCTCCAGCTCCGCGACCCACGAGCCGCCCTGGGGGTCGACGCCGACCCCGGTGACCGGCGCGACGACGCTCAGCGTGGTCGGCGTGACCTCCTGGTCGGGGAACCAGAGCAGGAAGGTGCGGGCGAGCCCGAGCCGCACGCGCGCCGGGTCGGCCTCGTCGACGAGCTGCACGGCCAGCCCCCGCGCGCCCCAGGACGTCAGCCGGCGCGGCAGCCCGATGTCGGCGGCGGGCACGACGAGGTCGACCGACGTCGTCTGCCCCGGGCCGAGCGGCGCGGCGAGCGTCTGCTGCAGGATTGCCGTCGGCAGCGCCGCGTCCGGGCCCGCCGTGCGCCACTGGTCGAGCGAGAACCGGCTGATGAACGCGCGGCGGTCCAGGTGCACCAGCACGAGCGGCTGGGCCAGCGTGCCGGTCGACGTGTTGCGGAGCTGGACGGTCAGGTGCAGGTCGTCGCCGGGCGCGAGGACCGGGTCGATGCGCGTGACCGCCACCTGCACGGGCAGCGCGGTGGTCGGCGGGTCGGCGGGCTCGGGGCTCGGCGCGGGGGACGCGGCCGAGGGGGCGCCGGCGGTGGCGGCGGTGGCGGTGGCGGCGGT
>JAEWYD010000277.1 GCA_023462275.1 Actinomycetes bacterium | reverse complement strand
CCCCCCCCACCTCGGCCACAACCCCCCAACGCCACGCCAAGGATGCGGGGGACGCCGGCCCCCTCGAAGCCGGGATGGCGTGCTGGTCGACGACGGTGGGTCAGCCGTCCGTGCCCGTGGCGGTGTGCGGCGCGCCGACCTTCTTCGACTCCGACGAGCCGCGCTCCCGGAGATACACCGAGAGGATCACCATGCTGGCGACGGCGAGGAACTCCGACTGCCAGTTCTGGAAGGTCCGGCTCCAGAACTCCGGCAGCGTCACGTACTGCGACCAGGTCACCGGGTCCTCGTACTGGCGCAGCTGGTCCTCGCTGTACGCCGCGGCGCCGGTGATCGACTGCGCGAGCCAAGAGAGCAGGAAGATCGTGCCCATCACGAGGCTGAGCGAGTGCGAGAACAGCCACAGGAGCACACCGCGGGCCTTGGCCCACGCGGGCGACGCCTCGGTGGCGTACTCGCCGACCAGCTGGTCGGCGTCGGACTCGCGGCCGACCTCGTCGAGCTTCTTGGACTCCGGGGAGCCGCGCTGCACCAGCCACACCGTGGCGAGGATGAAGAGCAGGAACTGCAGGTACTCCGACTGCCAGTTCTCCGTGACGTCCACGGCGAACCGCGACGACAGGAGGTACTGGACCAGAGAGATCGTGTCGAGGCCCGACGCCACCTGCTCCTCGTTGTACAGGGCGAGGCCGGTGAGGGCCTGTCCGCCGAGGGCCAGCACGAAGATGGTGCCGAAGAAGATGGTCAGGGTGTTGCGCTTGATCGCCCACGGAAGCCGGCTCATCGGTGCAGCACCCCGAGCGTGATGAAGTACGCCAGGCCGAGCGCTACCCACACCAGGATCGTGATGAAGTGTCCGCGCACGTCTCAGCTCCCCTCGATCACGCAGTCGTAGGGCTGGTCGGGAAGCGGCGTGCAGCCGGCGGCGCTCACCTTCCAGCCCCCGCCCGCCATGGCCAGGAACAGCACGTCGCCGTCCAGGTGGACCTGCGCCTCACGCCCGAACGCTTTCGGCTCGGGAGCGCCGGTCGGCGGCCCGTCCGGCACGACGGCGCTGGTCACGGGGTCCGCGAGCACAGCCTGCTCGCAGGTCGTCTCGGCGTCGTCCGCGAGCGACTGAGCCGCGCGCGGGGTCAAGAGGGCGCACGCACGCGCACCGTCGCCGTCGGCCACGGCCGTCGCGAAGTCCGCGGCGGCCCGTCCGGCGTCAGCCGCGCCGGGACCGGGGTTGGAGCACCCGGCCAGCGCGAGCGCGACGCCGACCACCAGGAGTGGCGCGACAGCGCCTCGCGTGAGCAGTCCCATGGTCGGAAAGTAGCCGCGACCTCGGGGCTCCGCCCTTCGAGAAGCCGTCAGTCGGTGACCGCGAGCACCCCGTGCGCGCCCTTCTCGGCGAGGCTCATCACGTGGTTGACCAGGCCGTAGTGCCCGGCCTCGCGGGGGACGAGCTCGACGAAGCCGCCCTCCGAGGCGAGCAGCGGGAGGGTCTGGGCGCCCGTGGTCGCGGTGGTCAGGCCGTCCGCCGAGACCCCGTGACGGACGCTGTACGCGCCCTCGCGCCAGACCGTGTCGAACTGCGCGCCGACGACGTGGAACGACAGCGCGGCGTTCGGACCGGCGTCGAGCACCCACAGCCGCACCCGCTCGCCGACGCGAGCAGCCAGCGGGTGCGCGTCGTACTGGAAGGCGCGGCCGTTGAAGGTGACGACGTCAGCGCCGCCCGTCGCGACCTTCGCGGCGTCGGCTGGGCCGCCGTCCGGGCCCAGGTACTGCTCGGCCTGGACGAGCACGTACTGGCGGTCGACGGGTTCGAGGTCCGGCGGCTCGATGACGACGGCGCCCAGCATGCCGTTGGCGATGTGCTGCGACATCGGCATGGTCGCGCAGTGGTACATCCAGATGCCGGCTCGCGTGGCCGTGAACCGGTAGTCGAGCGACTCGCCCGGCTCGATGGTGCGCATCGGGCCGTCCGGTGCGAGCTCGCCCGCGTGGAAGTCGATCGAATGCCCCATCGAGCCGTCGTTGACCAGGGTGACGATGAAGGTGTCACCCACCCTGCCGTGCAGCACCGGGCCGGGGGACTCGCCGTCGTACGTCCAGACTGCGCGCGTGAGGCCGGCCGCGACGTCCTGCATTTCTTCCCGCACGGTGAACGTGTAGCGGTGCTCGGTCTCGTCGGTGAGCGGGGGCAGCGTCGCGGGGTGGGGCTCGGCGGCCGCGGCCGCGGCCTGGAGCTGCGCCATCGTCGGCACGTCGGACGCCGCGGCGTCGGCGGGTCCGCCCATCGCGTGGCCTGACGCGGCGTCGGGCGAGCCGTCCACCGCCCCGGTGGCCACGACGGTGAGGGACATCCCCATCTGCCGGTGCCCTGGCAGGGAGCACCAGCCCTCGAGGTCGCCGCCGATCACGCCGACGTCGAGCACCGTGGTCGCGTCCGGCGCGATCGTGGGCGTCGCGGCGCCGTTGGCGAACACGAGGTCGTGGCGCTGGTCACCGGAGTTGACGAACGTGACGCGGAGGTCGTTGCCGACGGGCACCTCGATGCGCGCCGGGTCGAGCGCCATGCCGCGGACCGTCACGGTCACCTCGGTGGTCTGCCCGGTGGGCGTCACGGCCGCGGCCTGCGCCGCAGGCGGGGTTGCGGTCGCGCCGGCGTCACCCCCGGCTGGCGCAACTCCGCCGGCGAGCACCGCCGCGAGCGTCACCGC
>JAEWYD010000276.1 GCA_023462275.1 Actinomycetes bacterium | reverse complement strand
GGCAGCGTCCTGAGCCCCGAGTGGTCCGGGGGCGGCGCCGTGGTGCGGTGGGATCCTTGCCGCGCCGCGGGCCGGGGGCGGCCCGATCCCCGGAGGTTCCCATGACGCGGCTCGCGACGAGCCTGCTCGGCCGGCCGCTGGCCACCCCACTCATGAACGCATCGGGGGTCTGGTGCTCCACGGCCGAGGAGCTCGACGCCCTGGTGGCTGCCGGGGTTGGGGCCGTCGTGACGAAGAGCGCGACGCTGGAGCCGCGGGCCGGCAACCCCGAGCCCCGCTACCGCGCCACGCCGCTCGGGAGCATCAACTCGATGGGCCTGCCCAACGCGGGCTACCGCTACTACCTCGACTGGGCGCTGGCGCACGCAGCCGGCCCGACGCCGGTCCTCGTCTCGGTGGCCGGCCTCACGGTGGACGACAACCTCGCGATGCTCGCGGCCGTGCGCGACGGCGGGCTCACCGCCCCGGTCGAGCTGAACCTGTCGTGCCCGAACGTCCCCGGCAAGCCGCAGCTGGCCTACGACCTGGCGGCCCTCGACGCCACGCTGGCGGCGGTGACCGCCGAGCACGACCGTCCGTTCGGTCTCAAGCTCCCGCCCTACTTCGACCTCGTCCACTTCGACGAGGCGGCCGCAGTCCTCAACGCCTACCCCGGCGTCGCTTTCCTCACCTGCATCAACTCCATCGGCAACGGCCTGCTGGTCGACACCGAGACCGAGTCGGTGCTGATCCGGCCGAAGGGCGGCTTCGGCGGCATCGGCGGCGACTACGTGCTGCCGACGGCGTTGGCGAACGTGCGCGCCTTCGCCGAGCGGTGCCCGGCGAAGCAGGTCGTCGGCTGCGGCGGTGTCCGCACCGGCGAGCACGTGTTCTGGCACGTGCTCGCCGGCGCGACAGCGGTCCAGGTCGGGACCGCCCTCCACGAGGAGGGGCCGAGCATCTTCGCCCGCCTCGCGGGCGAGCTGGCGGCCCTGCTCGAGAGCAAGGGCTACGCCTCTGTCGACGACGCGCGGGGCCGGTTGCGCACGTTGTGAGGTCAGGCCCGCCGCCGTCCCACCTTGGGGGCGGGCGCCCGCGGTCAGCCGGTGACCCGGATGAACACCGGGTTGCTCTGCCACATCTGGCGGAACTGGACCGTCTTGCCGGGCCGCGGCGAGTCGATCATCTGGTCGCCCCCCGCGTAGATCGCGATGTGACCCGGGCTCCACACGAGGTCCCCGGGCTGCGCCTGGTCCCGCGGCACCTCGACACCCGCGTAGTGCTGGTCGCCCGAGGTGCGCGGCAGGGTGATGCCGAGCTGGGCGTAGACGTACGAGGTGAACCCGGAGCAGTCGAAGCCGTCGGGCGTGGTGCCGCCGTAGACGTACGGGACGCCGACGTAGCGCGCGGCGATCTCCAGGACGGCGTTCCCCGCGACCGAGGCGGGCGCCGCCGACGCCGGAGCGGCGGGCGCGGCCGCGCGCGCCACGCTGCGCGAGGTGGCGACCACCCGCTCGACGACGGGCTCGGGCTTGGGGTTGGCGGTCACCGTGATCGCCGGGGCCTCGAAGCCCCACGTGGCGTCGGCGGAGACCTCGACGGCCGGCGAGACGGCCAGGGCCGAACGGGCGGGGGCGGTCAGGGCGGCGACGTCGACCTCGGCGGGCGCGGCGTCGACGCTCGGCCCGGCGGGGTGCTCGGCCGGCGCGGCAGCCGCGGGCACGGCGCCGCCGAGCGCCAGCCCGGTGGTGGCGACGAGGACGCCGTAGCGGCTGACGCGCGCAGCGCCGTCGGCGGCTGAGCGGACGACGTCGTCCAGTGGTGTACGGGCACGGGTGGCAGCCCGGTGCCGGGCGTGCGGAGTCGCTGGGGGCACGACGAACCTCTCCGGACGCCTACGAGGTGAGCTGTCGGGTTCGGGTGGGAGTTCACCCGGCCGCCGCCCCTTCGAAAAGGGACCGCGACTTCACCCCGAGGACGCCGTGGCGCCCGAGGATGGGTCCCCCGCTCCTGCCGGTGGTGTCACGTGACCGTGGGCGGCCGGCAGGACTCGGCGATCCACCCTGGACCACGCCGGGGGTCGACGTGGCGCGGTCACCTTAACCCGGTGCCTGGCGCACCGCGCAACGTGAGAAGCGCCACGCGCGGCCGTGCCTTATCCTGATCGCGACGAGGGGAGTACTTCCCAACGCATCGTCCCGGTCAGTACGGCGCCCCAGCGCCTCGGGCGGTGGTCCTCCAGGTGGGGATGAAGGAGACCTCGGAGCCACCGACACCTGCCAGGAGACTCCGTTGCACCTCGTACCAGCGACCCTGCACACCCTCGCGGCGCCGTCCGCCGCCTCCGCCGGGGACGACTCCGCGATCTCGACGATCGCCGACCCGACGCTCTGGGCGGTGACCATCGTCGGCGTCCTCGTCCTGCTCGTCCTCGACTTCATCGTCACCCACAAGCCCCACGAGGTCTCCATGAAGGAGGCCCTGGGCTGGAGCGCCTTCTACATCGCGCTCCCCCTGGCCTTCGGGGCATGGGTGTGGTCGCGCTGGGACTCCGAGACCGGCGTCGCGTACCTCACGGGCTACCTCGTCGAGAAGTCGCTGTCGATCGACAACCTCTTCGTCTTCATGCTGCTGCTCGCGGCATTCGCGGTCCCGCCCGCGCTGCAGCAGCGGGTGCTGCTCTTCGGCATCGCCGGCGCGCTCGTCCTGCGCGGCGTCTTCATCGCGCTCGGCGCCGCCGTGCTGGCCAACTTCGCCGCGGCGTTCCTCGTGTTCGGCGCGATCCTGCTGGTGACGGCCGTGAAGATCCTCCGCGACCAGATCAGCGGTGCGAACCACGAGGTCGACGTCGCCCACATGCGCTCGGTCCGCCTCATCCGGCGCTTCCTGCCCGTCACCGAGGACTACCGCGGGCCGCGCATGAGCGTCCGCGAGTCCGGCAGGCGCATGCTCACGCCGCTCGCCGTCGTCGTCACCGCGGTCTTCGCGACCGACGTCGTCTTCGCGGTGGACTCCGTCCCGGCCGTCTACGGCATCACGGGCGACCCGTACCTCGTCTTCGCGACGAACGCGTTCGCGCTGCTCGGCCTGCGCGCGCTCTACTTCGTGCTCCAGGGGGCGCTGAGCAAGCTCGTGCACCTCGGGTACGGGCTCGCGGCGATCCTCGGCTTCATCGGCGTGAAGCTCGTCCTCCACTGGGCGCACGGCGTCTGGCCGGGTGTCCCGACCGTCCCGACGGCGGCGTCGCTCGTGGCCATCGTCGTCATCCTCGCCGTCGTCACCGTGACGAGCCTGCGTGCCAACCGGCGCGCCGAGGCGCTCGCGTCCGTCGAGGGCTGACGCGCGGCCCGACTGCCGGTCAGGCGCGGCGCGCGGTGTAGGTGCGCGCCCGCCCGGCCGGCCGACCCACGCGGATGGTCAGCTGGGCGCCGGTCACGCCCACCACCGTGCAGGCCTGGAAGGACGGCATCCGGACGTCTGCGGCGGGCTCGTAGGCGCGGACGGGCCTGCCCGGCACGAACGCCAGGACCTGGGTGCACGCGCCGCTCAGGCGGCCGTCCTCGTGCGCGGGCACCACCCCCACGCCGAAGAAGTGCACGTCGGTGCCGGTGGCGTTGCAGGTGGCCACGTCGCTGAACTCCCACGCTGGCATGTGCGCCTCCCCCTCGAGACCCGTGCCGTCCCGGCGCACCGTCGCCGGAAGACGACCATTCTGCTCCGCCAGGACCGTTGCGTCACCGGGCAGGACGAATGTCCGACGGTCGCCCGCACGAGTCCTGGGACGATCGAGGAGCCCGATGACGCCGGACGCGTCCGACGTCGGGGGTCGCGCACCGCAGGTCCGCGCCGGGAGAGCGTTCTGCCGGCCAGGACGACGGCCCGCGCGTGTCCCAGCCAGATCACATCTGATTCACGGGAGCATCCGGTGGAGAAGAGGCTTGGCGTCGTGTCGGTCATCGTGGAGCGGCCGGTCGCCCCGGTCGACGAGGTCAACGAGCTGCTGACGCAGTTCGGCGACGACATCGTCGGACGGTTCGGCCTCCCGTACCCGCAACGCGGCGTCAACATCATCACGCTCGTCGTCGACACCAGCGTGGAGCGCGTCAGCGCGCTCACCGGCAGGCTCGGCAAGCTCCCCGGGGTTCAGGTGCGGTCTCTCATGTCGAAGACCCCCCCAGGAGCGTCCGATGCCGTGCCCCCCGATCTCTGAGCGCGCCCTCCCCCACCGGCGCTCCGCGGGACGACCCGCCTACCGCCCGGGCGGCCGTCGATGAGCGTCGGGCTCATCGACCGTCTCGCGGCGCAGGAGCGGCTCGGCGTCGACGACCTCGAGGCGCTCCTGGCCACGGCGACCCCCGCCGATCACGCGTACGCGCGCACCGCCGCCGACGCCGTCTCGCGCCGCGTCTTCGGCGGCAAGGTGTACGTGCGCGGGCTCATCGAGTTCTCCAACCACTGCCGCCAGGACTGCCTGTACTGCGGCATCCGCAAGAGCAACCGCGGCGCGGAGCGGTACCGCCTCGACGCCGAGCAGATCCTCGCCTGCTGCGCCGCGGGGTACGCCCTGGGCTACCGCACCTTCGTGCTCCAGAGCGGCGAGGACTCGCGGTACACGACCGACGTCGTCGTCGACGTCGTGAGCCGGATCCGCGCGACGTACCCGGACTGCGCGATCACGCTGTCCATCGGCGAGCGGAGCCGCGAGGCGTACCAGGCGTTCTACGACGCCGGCGCCAACCGGTTCCTGCTGCGCCACGAGACGGCCGACGCCGAGCACTTCGCGCGGCTGCACCCCGAGGGCCAGACGCTCGCCTCCCGGATGGCGTGCCTGACCGCGCTCAAGGAGATCGGCTTCCAGACGGGGGCCGGTTTCATGGTGGGCTCGCCGTTCCAGACGACACGGAACCTCGCGCAGGACCTCGCGTTCCTCGCGGAGTTCCGGCCGCACATGGTGGGCATCGGCCCCTTCCTGCCGCACCGGGACACCCCGTTCCACGACCGGGCGGCCGGCTCGGTGGACCTGACGCTCTTCATCCTCAGCCTGGTCCGGCTGATGCTGCCGACCGTGCTCCTGCCGGCCACGACGGCGCTGGGCACCGCCCGGCCGGGCGCCCGCGAGGACGGCATCGCCGCCGGCGCGAACGTGGTGATGCTCAACCTGAGCCCGGAGCAGCTGCGACCCAAGTACCTGCTGTACGACAACAAGCCGGTCAGCGGCGACGTCGCGGAGTCGACCGAGGCCACGCGGCGGGCCCTTGCCCGGATCGGGCACCAGATCGTCGTCGACCGCGGCGACCACCCGGAGGAGAAGCGATGAGCCTCGTCGACACGCCGCGCGCGAACCGCCTGCACATCGGCATCTACGGCAAGCGCAACGTCGGGAAGTCGTCCCTCGTCAACGCGATCACCGGCCAGTCGGTCGCCGTGGTCTCGGACGTCGCCGGCACGACGACGGACCCCGTCTACAAGGCGATGGAGCTCTACCCCATCGGTCCGGTGGTGTTCATCGACACCGCGGGCGTCGACGACGACGGCGACCTCGGGGAGCTGCGCGTCGACCGCACGCGCGACGCCACCCGCAAGACCGACATCGCGCTGGTCGTCTTCACCGCCGAGCCCGACGTCGAGGCCGAGTGGATCGCGGACCTGACGCGTCGCGGCATCCCCGTGGTCGCGGTCGTGAACAAGGCGGACGAGCTGGGCGACGCCGAGGCCCTGCGCGCCGAGGTGGCCCGCCGGTTCGGGGTGCGCACCGTCGTCGTGAGCGCGCGCACCGGCGAGAACGTGACCGCCATCCGCGAGGCGATCATCACCGAGCTGCCCGACGACGAGCCGGCCAGCATCACGGGCGCCCTCGCCGAGCCCGGGGACCTCGTGCTGCTGGTCATGCCGCAGGACATCCAGGCGCCGAAGGGCCGGCTGATCCTGCCGCAGGTGCAGACCCTGCGGGACCTGCTGGACAAGAAGTGCCTGGTCATGAGCTGCACGACGGACAAGCTGACGGACACCCTCGCGGCGCTCAGCCGCCCGCCGAAGCTGATCATCACGGACTCCCAGGTCTTCCCGGTCGTGCACGCGGCCAAGCCGGCGGAGAGCCTCCTCACCTCCTTCTCCGTGCTCTTCGCCAGCTACAAGGGCGACATCACGGCGTTCGTCGAGGGCGCGGAGGGCATCGGGCGGCTCACGCCGACGTCCCGGGTGCTCATCGCCGAGTCGTGCACGCACGCGCCGCTCGAGGAGGACATCGGCCGGGTCAAGATCCCCGCGCTGCTGCGCCGCCGGTTCGGCGACGGGCTGACGATCGACATCGTCGCCGGGCCGGACCCGCTCCCTGAGCTGGCCTCCTACGACCTCGTGATCCACTGCGGCGGCTGCATGTTCAACCGGCGCCACGTGCTCTCCCGCATCCAGGAGGCGACCGACCTCGGCCTGCCCATCACCAACTACGGCATCACGATCGCCTACCTGTCCGGCATCCTCGACAAGATCAGCCTCCCGGCCGCGCGATGAGGTCGTTCGTCCGGGGTCTCGTGGTGGCGGCGGCGGTCGTCGCGGTCTGGTGGGCACTCAGCGCGCTGCACCTGTGGACCGCTTACGTCCTCCCGCCGCCCGAGCGGGTCTGGCACGCCGCCGTCGCGATGACGACGAGCGGCGAGCTGCCCGAGCACGTCGTCGTCAGCCTCGGCCGTGTGGCCGCAGGCTTCGGCATCGCCTTCGGCCTGGCGTTCACCCTCGGGATGCTCGGCTCGGCCCTGCCGCGCCCGACGGCGTACCTCACCCCGGTCCTCAGCTTCCTGCGCAACGTGCCCCCGCTGGCCCTGATCCCCCTGCTCATCGTGTGGTTCGGCATCGGGGAGACGGCGAAGCTCGTCGTGATCGTGCTCACCGCCTTCTTCCCGATGTACATGAGCACCACGAAGGGCTTGCGGGCCTGCAGCCCCCAGCTGCTCGACGTCGGCGCGGTGCGGCACTTCTCGCCGGCCCGCACGCTGCTGCTCATCCGGCTACCGAGCGCCGTGCCGGACATCCTCGTCGGGATGCGGATCAGCCTCGGCTACGCGTGGCGCGCTCTGGTGGGGGCCGAGATGATCGCGGCCGCGTCGGGCCTCGGGTACCTCGTGCTGGACGCCCAGGAGATGTCCCGATCCGACAAGGTGATCGTCGGCATCGTCGCCATCGGACTCATCGGGATGGCCTCGGACCGCCTGTTCGCGCTGCTCGTGCGGCGCGCCCTGCGCTGGGGGATCGATGACAGCTGGCGTTGAGATCCACGGGCTCTCGAAGAGCTACGCCCTCGCGGACCGGACCGTGCGGGTGCTCGACGGGCTCGACCTGGTGCAGAGGCCCGGCATCACCGCCGTCCTGGGCGCGAGCGGCTGCGGCAAGACGACGCTGCTGCGGCTGATCGCCGGGCTGGAGCGGCCAGACGCCGGGACGATCGACACGCACGGGGCCCGCATCGGCGTCGTCTTCCAGGAGCCCCGCCTGATGCCATGGTTGACCACCGAGGCGAACATCCGCTTCGGGCTCGGGCGGCGCGTCGACACGCAGCGCCTGGTCGCCATGACCGGCCTGCGCGGCTTCGAGCGCGCCCTCCCCCACCAGCTCTCCGGCGGCATGCAGCACCGGGTGGCCCTCGCCCGCGCGCTCGCCGACGAGCCGAGCCTCGTGCTCATGGACGAGCCGTTCGCCGCCCTCGACCAGATCACCCGCGAGGCGATGCAGGACCAGCTGCTCCGCCTGCAACGCGGGCAGGGCACCACCGTCCTGTTCGTGACGCACAGCATCTCCGAGGCCCTCTACCTGGGCGACCGCGTCGTCGTCCTGGAGGACGGGCGCATCGCCGCCGACCACGACGTCGTCCACGACCACGACCGCGTGCGCGACCACGACCCCCAGCTGACCGCCCTCATCCGCTCGACGATCCAGAAGGACACACCATGGTGAAGAAGACCCTCGCACTCCTCGCGGTGATGGCGCTCAGCGCCACCGCCGCGGCGTGCACCTCGTCCCCCGCCCAGGAGGCCACGACCCCGGACGCCTCCGCCCAGTCGGCGCAGACCGCCACGGCTGCACCCGACCTCGGCATCGACTCGCTGACGATGACGTACGTCACCTCGCCCCTGAACGTCCCGTCGATCGCCGGCAAGCGCCTCGGCACGTTCGAGGACGCGTTCGGCGCGGGCGGCGCGACGGTGTCCTACGCCGAGCTGACCACCGGACCCGAGCAGACCGCCGCCCTGGCGTCCGGGGACGTCCAGGTCCTCTTCGGCGTCGGCGCCACGTCCGTCATCCTCGCCGCTGCGGGCGGCGCGGACGTCGCGATCCTCGACACCTACAGCCGCTCCCCCGAGGCGTTCACGCTGATCACCGGCGCGAACGGCCCGACGTCGCCGGCTGACCTGGTCGGCAAGACGGTGGGCGGGCCCAAGGGCACGATCCTGCACGAGCTGCTCCTCGCCTACCTCGCCACGGGTGGGTTCGGCGCCGACGACGTGAACTTCGTCGACATGACGATCCCCGCCGCGCAGGCCGCCCTCGCCGGCGGCAGCGTGGACGTCGCCCTCCTCGCCGGCCCCGCGGCCAGCCAGATGGTGTCGGAAGGCTTCCGCCAGGTCACGAACGGCGAGGGGCTCGTGGGCGCCACCATCGTCGTCGCCACGACCCGGGAGTTCGCCCAGGAGCACCCGGAGGCCGTCGCGACCTTCCGCACGGCGCACCGGGCGGTCCTGGACTACATGGCCGCGCACGAGGACGAGGTGCTCGCCATGGCCGCTGACGAGACGGGGCTCGCGCCCGAGGCCGTCAGCGCGATGTACGGCATGTACGACTTCGATGCCGACGTGCGGCCCGACGACATCGACGCGATGAAGAAGACCGAGGAGTTCATGCTCGCGAACGGCATGATCGACGAGCCGATCGACATCTCGAGCCTCGTCCTGCCGGCCGAGTGACGGCCTCGACGCCCCGCCGGTACGCCGGCGGGGCGTCCGTCACCAGGCGACGCTCTCCGGGGGCGCGGGCCGGCCGAGCAGGTAGCCCTGCCCCTTGTCGCACCCGAGGCGCCGCAGGCACTCGAGCTGCGACTCGCGCTCGATGCCCTCGGCGATGGTCGTGGCCCCGAGCGCGTGCGCGAGCTCGATGATGGTCCGCACCAGTGCGGCCGCCTGCGGGTCGACGTCGACGTCGTCGACGAACGACTTGTCGATCTTGATGATGTCGACCGGGAAGCTCCGCAGGTACGTCAGCGAGGACTGGCCCGTGCCGAAGTCGTCCAGCGCCACCAGGACGCCACGATCGCGCGCGGCCCGCACGGTCACCATCGCCGCCACCGGGTCGCGGATGATCGCGGTCTCCGTGATCTCCAGGCACAGGTGCGCCGGCTCGAGCCGCGCCGCGTCGAGCGCTGCCGCGACGTCGTCGAGCAGGTCCGGGCGGACGAGCTGCTCGGCGGACACGTTGACCGTGAGCAGCAGGGTGCTCCCGCCCTCGGCGTGCCAGGCCGCTGCTTGGGCGGCCGCTCGGCGCAGCATGTACCGACCGAGCGGGATGACGACGCCGGTCCGCTCGGCCAGCGGGATGAACTCCGACGGCGGGATCGGCCCGTCCACCGGGTGCGTCCAGCGGCACAGCGCCTCGAAGCCCACCACCTCGCCGGAGCCCAGGTCGGTGATCGGCTGGTAGTGCGCGTCGAGCGTCCCGTGGGCGATCGTCTCGCGCAGGGCGCGTGCCTTGCCGCGTTCGCGGATCACCGTGGCGATCGAGCTGGAGGACTCGCGCGAGAGCCACGCCACCAGCAGGCCCACCAGGCAGAACGCCAGGAGCCGCAGCGCCCACGCCCAGGTCTGCTGCGCGGGTCCGGCCGCGTCGTTCACCGGTCGCAGCGGCCCGGACAGGAGCCCCGCGAGGACCCCGGTGACCAGCGCGCCCCGCCACCGGAAGCGGTTCGCCGCCAGCACGACGGGCAGGTAGAACGCGTGGAAGATCGCGCTCGCGTGGCCAGCGAGGCGGAAGGTGAGCAGCGCGACGACGACCATGGCGCAGACGATGACCACGATCGGCGGGAGCGGGCCGGTCTCGAAGATGCTCCGCCGCAGCCAGCCGCGGTGGCCGGAGTGGCTGTGCCGTCTGGGTGGCGCGGCGGGGCCGCCGTCGTCGCCCTCGGGCGCCGTCGACCCGGGCGTCGCGTCCGCCCGTGGCACCACCTGGGCTCGCCGGGCGTCGTCCACCCGCACCTCCGTCTGTGCTCCTGCGTGCACCGGCCGCCGTGAGCCACCGCTCCTGGTCTCTCATCGGCGGGAAGCCGACCTTGGTTGAGCGGTCCCGGCGAACGTCGCCCGGACGGGCGTGCGCGGGCGCCCGAGAGCGACCCCGGTCCCGGAACCGGCCCGGCTCGCTAGGCTGATCATGGCGCGTGGGTGGGCGCCGACGGCGTCGTACCTCGACCGGTCGCCCGCCCGCGCCGGGGGGTGTGAGATGGGCGTGCGCAGGACGTTCTGGTGGCGGACGGCGGGAGTCCCCCGCGGCGCGCTCGGGCGCTTCGGCGCCCGCATGATGCTCCGCATCAACCGCGGCAACTACGCGCTCATCGCGTCGACGCTCCAGATCACGGCCGACGACGACGTGCTCGACGTCGGGTGCGGATCGGCCGCCATGCTGGGCACGCACGCCGGCTCGGCCCGGCGGGTCGCCGGGATCGACGCGTCGCCGTTGCAGGTGGAGCGTGCGCGGGAGCGGCTGGCCGGGCGCATCCGGGCCGGCACGGCGGAGGTGGTGACCGGCGACGCCGCCGCCCTGCCCTGGCCCGACGGGACGTTCACCGTGGTCACCTCGATGCACTGCATGAAGTTCCTCGCGGACCCGCCCGCGGCGCTGCTCGAGATGCGCCGCGTGCTCCGGCCGGGCGGGCGCCTCGGCGTCGTCTTCTGCGACGCGGTGCGCCGGCCGCCCGCGACGGGCCGGGTGGACCCGTGGGGGCAGTGGGTGTGGAGCCCCGCGGACGCCCGCCGGCTTGCCGAGGAGGCGGGCTTCGTCGACGTCGAGGCGTCGGTCCTCGGTCGGCCACCCTGCCTCTTCGTGCGGGGCACGAGACCGGACGAAGAGGCCGCGACCGACGGGTCCGCTGAGCGTCACATCCGCTGACCGTCAGGTCGCCGCGCGGGCGGCGCGGGGCTCGACGTGCACGAGGGTCACACACCGCGGGAGCGCCTCGGCCAGCGCGGCCTCGAGGTCGTCGCACAGCGCGTGGGCGCGGTCGATGGTCCACGAACCCGGGACGGCGACGTCGAGCGCGACGAGCCGTTGCCGGCCCGACTCGACGCTCCGCACCGAGGTGACCTCGACGTCGTCGTCCCGGAAGCGCGCCAGGACCGCCTCGACCTGCGCGAGGTCCTCGACGGGGAGCCGCGCGCTGAGCAGCCCGGAGAGGGCCCGGCGCGCGAGGCCGTAGCCCGTCACCAGGATGTTCACCCCGACCGCGAGCGCGACGACCGGGTCCAGCGGCGCCCAGCCCGTGACAGCGACGAGGACCATGCCCACGAGCACCCCACCCGACGTCCGCACGTCCGTGAGCAGGTGCTTGCCGTCGGCCACCAGCGTGATCGACCGGTGCCGGCGTCCAGTGCGCAGGAGCAGCAGCCCGACGCCGAGGTTGAGCAGCGACGCCGCGGTCGTCAGCACGAGGCCGACGCCCGCGCGCTCCACGGCGACCGGGTGGATGAGCCGGTCGACCGACGTCCACACGATGGCCGCAGCCGCGAGGAAGATCATCGCTCCCTCGACGAGCGCGGAGACGTACTCGGCCTTGCCGTGGCCGAAGTCGTGCGTCTCGTCCGGTGGGCGCTCGGCGACTCGCAGCGCGAGGATGGCGACGATCGCGGCCACCAGGTTCACGGACGACTCGAGCGCGTCGGAGAGGAACCCGACTGAACCGGTGATCCAGGCGGCGAGGGCCTTCAGCGCCATGCTGGCCACCGCGGCAGCGAGCGACAGCACCATGTAGCGGATCAACCGCACCTCGCCGTCGACGACGGCTCCCTTGCTCGGCCCTGCGGCCACGGGCAACTCCCTCCACGCGGGTGACGCGGACGATGATCCCGCTGCTTGCGCGACGACGCGCCGGTCGTTCAGCGCGCTCCCGTCGGCGCGAGGCTGAACGCGCCCTCGTCCTCCTGGGCGTTGTGGAACTTCAGCACCGCGTAGAGCCCGTACAGGAGCCGCCGGAGCTCGACGACGTCGGCCGTGGTGATGGGCTCGTGCGGGTCGGCCGCCACGCTGTCGAGCAGGCGGCGCAGGCGGCTGACCTGGTGCTCGATCTCGGCGTGCGTCCGGCTCAGCGCCGCCACCGCCTCGTGGCTGCCCAGCGCACGCGCGACGAGCGGCACGAGCAGCTCCTCGTCCGCGCGCTCGTGCGGAAGCAGGTCGCGCTCGAGCGCGTCGAGGAGCGCCCGCGCGTCGGCGATCCGCGGGCTCCGCGTCGAGAGGTCGTCGGCGACGGCCGCGACGCGCTCGACGAGCGGGGCGAGACCCTCGTGCTCGGTCCGGAGCAGCGCGAGGGTGTGCCGGTCGTCCTCGGACAGCTGGACGGTGTGCAGGCGCCCGGGCAGCAGCGCGCGCAGCGCGATCGCGATCGCGAGCAGGTCGATGACCTCCTGGAGCGCGGCGCCGACCGGCGGCGTCAGCCAGCCCAGCGCCGCTGCGGCCATCGCGGCCAGGGACAGGCCCATGCCCATGGCGACCGACTCGAGCGCGATGCGTCGCGACCGCCGCGCCACGAGGATCGCGTCGGCCAGGGCGTCCACCCGGTCGACGGTGAGGACGACGTCCGCCGCTTCCGACGACGCCGTGGCGCCGCGCGCGGCCAGGGCCACCCCCACGTCCGCTGCCGCCAACGCCGGGGCGTCGTTGATCCCGTCGCCCACCATGATCGTCGGACCGTGCCGCGCCTCCCGCCCGAGCGCGGCGAGCTTGTCCGCCGGGTCGCAGTCGGCGAGCACGGTGTCGACCCCGACGATCCGGCCGACCATGTCCGCGACGTCGGCCCGGTCCCCCGTCGCCAGCACGACGCGGGCGACGCCGGCCGCACGCAGGGCACGCACCATGCGGGGCGCGTCGGGACGGATGGGATCGTGCAGGAGCAACGCGACGGCCAGGGCGCCGTCCACCTCGACGAGGACGCTCATGGAGCCGTCCAGGTCGGCGCGGCGGCGCACCTGACGCACCCAGCGGTCGGGGCGCGAGCCCGTGATCCAGTCGGGCCGGCCGACGCGCACCACGGCGCCGTCGACCCGGCCGCTCACCCCGCGCGCGGGCGACTCCTCGACGTCGGACGGCAGGTCCAGGCGCAGCCCGCGCCCGAGCGCGGCCTCGACGATCGGGCCGGCCAGCACGTGGGCCGAGACCTGGTCCAGGCTCGCGGCCAGCCGCAGGCCCTCGTCCGGGTCGGCGCCCGGCCGCGGCACGACGTCGGTCACGGCGGGTCGGCCGCGCGTGAGCGTGCCGGTCTTGTCGAACACGACGACACGCCCGGCGGCGAGCCGCTCGAGCGCGGCGCCGCCCTTGACCACGACGCCCAGGCGCGCCGACCGCGACAGGCCCGAGACGATGGCGATGGGCGCGGCCAGGAGCAACGGGCACGGGGTGGCGACGACCAGCACGGCGACCGCCCGCACCGGGTCGCCGGCGGCCCACCACGCGACTCCCGCCAGCACGAGCGTCAGCGGCACAAACCCGACGGCCCACCGGTCGGCGATCCGGACGAACGGCGCCGACGTCGCCTGCGCCTCCGCCACCAGTCGGACGAGCGCGGCGTACGTCGACGTCGCGGCCGTCGTGGTCGTGGCGATCTCGACCGGCGGTCCGAGGTTGACCACGCCGGACCGGACGTCGTCGCCGGCCGGGCGCTCGGCGGGGGCGGACTCCCCCGTGAGTGCCGACTCGTCGAACGTCGCCGGGCCGGCGAGGCGCCCGTCGACCGGCACGACCGCGCCCGTGGCCACGAGCAGCCGCTCCCCCACGGCGACGTCCTCGACCGGGACGTCGACCACACCGTGCGGGGTGAGCCGCCGCGCCATCCGCGGCGCGCGCGCCGTCAGGAGGCTCAGCTCGCGTCTCGCCCGGGCGGCAGCGCGCTCCTCGAGCACCTGCCCGGTGGCCAGCATCGCGGTGATGATGGCACCGGCCAGCGGCTCACCGACCCACAGCGCACCCGCGAGAGCCAGCACGGCGACGACGTCGACCGTCGGACGCCGGTCGCGGAGCGCCTCGCCCATCGCGGCGAGCGCGAAGAGCAGGCCGACGACGGCGCCGGCCGCCCAGAGGGCGTCAGCCGCGCCCGGTGCGTCGAGCGCCCACGCCAGCCCGCCCGCGCCGAGCAGCGCCGCAGCGAGGGCGAGCACGACCAGGTCCTGATGCCGCCGGACGGCGCCCATACCTCGACAGTAGCGACGCAGGCCCTGGGCGGCGCCCGTTCGGGCGGGTGGTTCCCGCAGGCCGGTCGGGCGGCTGGCTCAGGCGCGCCCGGCGAGCGGAGCGAGGAGCTCGCGCACCTGCGCGGTGGTCGGCACGCGCCCCGAGAGGACGAGCTGCTCGTCCACGACGAGCCCGGGGGTCCGCATGACTCCGTAGCCGGCGATGGCGGCGTAGTCGGTGACCTTCTCGATGTCGGCGTCGATGCCGAGCTCGGCGACGGCGGCGCGGGCGGCCTTCTCGAGGTTGACGCAGTTGGCGCAGCCGGGACCGAGGACCTTGATCTTCACGGTGGTTCCTTTCGGGTGGGTCAGAGCGCCGGGTTGAATCACAGCACGGCGTTGAACAGGTATCCGACCGCGACGATGCCGGCGGCGACGACGCCGACGAAGGTCGCGATCAGGCGGGGCTTGAGGACGCGACGCAGCAGGATCAGCTCGGGCAGGCTGAGGGCGACGACCGCCATCATGAAGGCGAGCAGGGTGCCCATCGGGAGGCCCTTGTCGTACAGCGACTCGACGAGCGGCAGCACGCCCGCGGCGTTGGAGTACAGCGGCACGCCGATCGCCACGGCAACGACCACGGCGAGCGGGTTGCCGGCGCCGGCGTAGGTGGCGAAGAAGTCCTCGGGAGCCCAGCCGTGGATCACGGCACCGAGGCCGATGCCGACGAGCATGTACGGCCAGATCTTCCGCAGGATCGTGACGACCTCCTCCACGCCCATCTGGATCCGGTCGTCCCAGGTCAGGCCGAGGGTCGAGTCGATCACCTGCCCGCCGAGGCGGGTCTCGAAGACGAACGGCTCGACGAAGCGCTCGAGACGCAACCGGCCGATGACGAACCCCGCCACGGTCGCGACGACGAGACCGGCCGCCACGTACAGCGCCGTCGGCCCGACCCCGAACAGGCCCAGCAGGAGGGCGATCGCCACCTCGTTGATGAGCGGGCTGGCGATGAGGAAGCTCATCGTCACGCCCAGCGGCACGCCGGCCGCGACGAAGCCGATGAAGGCGGGCACCGCGCTGCATGAGCAGAACGGCGTCACGACGCCGAGGCCGGCCGCCAGGACGTTGCCGACGCCCTCGCGCCGCCCGCCCAGCAGAGCGCGCGTGCGCTCGACGCTCATGAACGAGCGCAGGACCGTGACCAGGAAGATGATCCCGAGCAGGAGCAGCAGGATCTTCACGGAGTCGTAGAGGAAGAAGTGGATCCCGGAGCCCAGCCGGCTCGTGAGGTCCAGCCCGCCGACGTCGCCGAGCAGCCAGTCCCAGAGCGGCTCGTTCACCCGGTACAGCCCGATCCACGCAGCGGCGGACGCGCCGACGCCGAGCCAGCGGGCGGTCGTCGTCCTCGGGCGAAGCCGCTCCCCCAGCGTCACGGCGCACCGCCGATCCCCGGGAGGGCGGCGCGCATCCGGTCCCGCGCGCCGGGCGCGACGGCGTAGTCGATCCACCGGCCGCGGCGCGTGGCCGTGACGAGCCCCGCCTCGCGCAGCACCTTCAGGTGGTAGCTCAGCAGGTTGGCCGGCACAGGGACCCGTTCGCGCAGGTCGCACACGCAGCGGGTGCCGTCGCCCAGCTCCTCGAGGACGGCCCAGCGCACTGGGTCCGCGACCGCCTGGAGCAGGTCCACCCTGGCGGCCCGCTCGTCGACGTCCACTTCAACGGCCGTTGCTTCAGTCACACTCGAAGTGTCAACCCGCCGCCGCCCCCATGATCGGGACCTTCGACCACCCGCGAGCGCAGCGAGGTCGAGTGGTCGAACCGCGTACAGCGTGGCCGTCACGGATGCATCCTGGAGATCGGAGCATCACGAGGTCACCGTCCGGTGAGACCGAGGCCCGCCGGCGGTTCGCGGCAAGGGGGGCCGCCGTGACTGACTACGCCGATCTGGAGATCGGGCTGCACCGGCGCGACGCACTCAGGTACAGCGTCGAGCTCAGGTTCGCCCTTCCCGACAACGACGCCGAGACCAGGCTCGACATCGACGGGCCGCTGCTGGCGCTCATCGACCAGCGCGCGCTCGACCGGCTGGACGACGACGAGGAGTACGGCCTCGCGCTCGGCCAGGGCCTGTTCGGCGGTGGCCTCGGCAGCGCGTTCCGCACGGCGGTCGCGACGTCGCAGAGCAAGGGCGTCCGCCTGCGGGTCAGGCTCGCCATCGGGCCGACGGCGATGTCCCTGCACGCCCTGCGCTGGGAGACGCTGCGTGACCCGGCGGACGGGAGCACCCTCCTGACGAACGAGAACGTGCTGTTCTCCCGGTACCTCGTCAGCAACGACTGGCGTCCCGTCGGCCTCCGGCCGCGCGGCGACCTGACCGCCCTCGCCGTCGTCGCCGCGCCGACCGGCCTCGACGCGCTCGACGCCGGCCGGCCCCTGGCACCCATCGACGTTGAGGCCGAGCTCGCGCTCGCGCGGGAGGGCCTCGCGAGCCTCGAGCTGACGGAGATGCCGGGGGTCGCGCGCGCGACCGCCGACAAGCTTCTCGACCAGCTCCGCCACGGGTACGACGTCGTCTACCTCGTGTGCCACGGCTACCTGTTCAACGAGGAGCCGGTCCTGGTCCTCGAGGACGACGAGGGGCGGCCCGCGCCGATGCTCGGCGCCGAGCTCGTCGAGCGGCTCCGGGAGCTCACCCGCACCCCGCGCCTCGTCTACGTCGCGTCCTGCCAGAGCGCCGGGACCGGGTGCGGCGCGGAGGGCGCGGGCGTGATGGCGGCGCTGGGACCGCGCCTGGCGGCCGCGGGCGTCCCCGTGGTGGTCGCCATGCAGGGCGACGTCACGATGGCGACGGCCCGGGTGTTCACCAGGACGTTCTTCGACACCCTCGACGAGGACGGGCTCGTGGACCGGGCAGCCGCCGTCGCGCGGTCGGCCGTCCGCGAACGGCCCGACTGGTGGGTTCCGGCGCTCTTCATGCGCCTGCGGAGCGGGCGCCTCTGGTACACCCCAGGGCTCGGCGGCCACGGCAAGTTCGACAAGTGGGCGTCCCTGGTCAAGTACATCGCCAGGCAGCAGTGCACACCGATCATCGGGCCGGGACTGAGCGACCCCCTCCTGGGGAGCCGGCAGGAGATCGCCCGGAGCTGGGCCCGGCGGTACCGCTACCCCATGGCTCCCCACAACCGGGAGAGCCTTCCGCAGGTCGCGCAGTACCTGGCGACCAGCCAGAGCACGGGCTTCCCCTACCTCGAGCTCGAGGACCACCTGCGCCGGACGCTGATCGAGCACTACGGCGAGGAGCTGGCCGGGCGCCCGGACCTCGCGGACGCACCACTCGACGACCTCGTGGCGATCGCGTGGCAGGCACGCCACGCCCGCGACATCGACCCGTACTCCGTCCTCGCGGCGCTGCCCAGCGCCGTCTACGTCACGACCCAGCCGTCGCGGCTGCTGGCCGACGCGCTCACCGACGCGGGGCGGCGGCCGGAGATCGAGCTCTGCCGCTGGAACGACGAGGTGTACTGGTCGGAGTCCGTGTTCGACCGGGAGCCCGCCTACCGACCCACGGTCGAGCGGCCGCTCCTGTTCCACCTGCTCGGCGCCTTCAGCCAGCCGGACTCCCTGGTGCTCACCGAGGACGACTACTTCGACTTCCTCATCGGCGTCACGCGCAACCAGGAGCTCGTCCCGAAGATCGTGCGCCGCATGCTGGCCGACTCCGCCCTCATGTTCGTCGGGTTCCGCATCGACGAGTGGGACTTCCGCGTGCTGTACCGCAGCCTCATCCAGTCCGAGGGACGCGGTCGCCGGAAGGGCTACACCAACGTGGCGGTCCAGGTCGACCCCGAGGAGGGTGCGGCGACGGACGCCGGTCGCGCCCGGAACTACCTGGAGGAGTACTTCGGGGGGTCGAACATCGACCTCTACTGGGGCAGCACCGACAACTTCGTCAAGGAGCTGCACGACCAGTGGAGCAACCGATGACCGCGCAGAGCGGCGCGGTGCGCACCGACAACCCGTACGTCGGCCCGCGGGCCTTCGCGCCGGGCGACCCGATCTACGGGCGCGACCAAGCCCGCGACGAGCTGCTCGACCTCGTCATCGCCGAGCGCATCGTCCTGCTCTACTCCCCCTCCGGCGCCGGCAAGACGTCCCTGATCCAGGCCGCCCTGACCCGCGCGTTGATCACCGCCGGGTTCGAGGTGCTGCCGATCGTCCGGTTGGGTCACTCCGCGGGGACGCTTCCGGCGGGCCTGCCGGCGCGCAACCGGTACGTGCTCAGCGCGCTGCTCTCGCTCGAGGAGGGCCTCTCCCCCGAGCAGCAGCTCCCGCTCGACGTCCTGGCACGGATCACGCTGGCGGACTACCTGCGGCAGCGCCCCGACCAGGACGACCGCCCGGGGAACGAGGTCCTCGTCTTCGACCAGTTCGAGGAGGTGCTGACCGACGCCACCGACGAGGACGCCAGGCGCGAGTTCTTCGCCGAGCTCGGCGAGGCCCTGCGCGACCGGTCCCACTGGGCGGTCTTCGCCATGCGCGAGGACTACCTCGCGGCCCTCGACCCGTACCTGCGCCACATCCCCACGCGCTTCCGCAGCCGCTACCGGCTGGACCTCCTCACCGCCGACCAGGCGGTCGACGCGATCGTGGAGCCGGCACGGGCGGCCGGCGTGGAGTTCGCGCCCGACGCCGCCCGCGGCTTGGTCGACGACCTGCGTCGCGTCCGCGTCCAGCACGCCGACGGGACGAGCGGCGACGCCCTCGGCCAGTACGTCGAGCCCGTGCAGCTCCAGGTGGCGTGCCGCCTGCTGTGGTCCCGGCTCCCCTCCGGCGCCACCCAGATCCGCCACACCGACGGGGCCGTGCTCGGCGACGTCGAGGACGCGCTCGCCACGTACTACGCGGGGACCGTCGCTCTCGCCGCGAGCCGCGCCCGGGTGCGTGAGGCCGTGCTGCGGGAGTGGTTCGAGAACGCCCTGATCACCCGTCAGGGCCTGCGTGGGCAGGTCCTCGAGGGTCCGCTCGGCGACGACGAGGGCGACCGCGTCGTGCTGCGCGAACTTGTGGCGGCGCACCTGATCCGGCCGGAGACCCGGCGACAGGCCACCTGGTTCGAGCTCTCGCACGACCGCTTCATCGAGCCGATCAAGCGGGACAACGAGGCGTGGCGCAACCAGCACCTGACGCCATTCGAGCGCGCCGCGATCCTGTGGGAGGCCGAGTCGCGCTCCGATCGCCTCCTCCTCACGGGTCCGGCACTCGCGGACGCGCTGCAGACGGCGGCCTCGCGCCCAGAACCCGTCAGCCGGCGCGAGGCCGAGTTCCTCGACGCATCCCGGGCGGCGGACGAGCGGCGCCTGCGGGACGTCCGCAACGCCGCCCGGCTGCGGCGGCGCGCCGTGGGCCTCGCCGTCACGGCTGGGCTCGCGGTCGCGGCGCTCGTGGCGACGTTCGGCTTGTTCGAGAAGGCTACGAGAGACAAGCAGGCTGCGGGTGCCGAGGAGCTCCGCCAACAGCTGCTCTTCGACGCCCAGCAGGAACTGAAGTGGGAACAGGAGTCAGGCGTCGTGCTCGCGGCGCGCAGCACTGCCCTCAACGCGGCGGGATCACTCGATCCGAGCACTCGCGATCTCCTCTATCTCGCCGATCAGGCTTCCCCGGTGTCCTTCGTCATGCGCGGCCATGACCACGCGGCCAGCGCGGCGGACATCTCGGACGACGGGTCCGTACTCGCAACGGCCGAGGGGTCGACGGTCCGCGTGTGGCGTCGAGGCACGAGCGAGGCCACGGCCACCTTCGAGATGCCCGGGAAGGACTTCGTCGTCCTCACCCTGAGCCCAGGGGGCGACCACGTAGCCGCTGGGACGGATGACGGTGACGTGGCACTGTGGGACGTCGCCACGGGCCGATCGACGACCTGGGCCGACCCGTCCGGGCTCGCGTGGAACATCGACGTAGCGCCGGGCGGGGACGCCGTCGTCGGGGTCGGCGCGGACAACGTGGTGACGGTCTGGGACGGCGAAGGTGCCGCGCTGATGAGCCTCACGCACCCGGACGAGTACTCCACCTCGGCCGCCTTCAGCCCGGACGGACGGCGCGTCGTCACGGTTGGGCAGACGGATGACGGCGCGTCTGGAACTGCAGTCGTCTGGGACGTCGAGACCGGCGCCGAACTCTCGCGACTGGAGCTCGATCCCGGAGCAGTCACGGTCCAGTTCGGACTCGACGGCAAGAAGATCGCTGTGGTCGACGTCAACCTGGACGCTACGGTCATCGACCTTGACTCCGGCCAAGCGACCTCCTCGGCAGCCGCGCGCGGCCTCGTCTACCGGTCGGTCAGTGCAGACCTGACCCGCGTGCTGTCGGTCTGGAGCTGGGGAGAGCTCGATATCCAGGACCTGAGCTCGGGCGAGGCCTTGGGGACGGTCACGGTGCCGGGCTCCGCCCTGGTCGCGGCCGTCCTCGACCCGGCTGACCCTATGCAGGCACTGGTTCTTCCGGAAGCCGCTGATCCGTCGCTCTGGAGACTGGAGGCCCCGACGGAGGCGAAAGGGATCGCGGACTCGGATGTGGCCGGGGCCGACATCGTCACCGCCTGGACGGACGGTTCCATTCGCCTATCCCGCGGTGAGGCGACGCAGGATCGCGCCCTCAAGCTCCTCGACGCGTACGCGGCCAAGGTCGACATGTCGCCGAGTACGAAGCACCTCGTGCTCGTGACCCCTGACGGTGTCGCCGAGGTCCGGTTGCTGGCGACCGGGACGCGCATCTCGGTCCTGGGCCTTGACACGGCACTAGCGGCGGATGCCGCGTTCCTCGACGACCGGACGGTCGTCACCGTCGACAAGACCGGCGACATCAGACTCTGGGACGCGACCACGGGCGCACCGATCAAGGACCTACCAACGCCCGGGCCGCTCCAGAACCCCTGTCAGATCGAGCCGGCACCGGACGGCACCGCGGTCCTCGTCCTGGAGTGCGCCTTCGTCGCCGATGGGGAGACGGCCATCGGCTACATCGTGCCGACCGACGGACAGTCGGCGGTCACGCTGATGCCGGACGTCGCGCAGCGTGCTCAGAGCCGAGGGTTCCAGGTCTCGCAGTACGTGAGCGCCGCTGCATGGATCTCCGACGGCGCCAGGGTCGCCGTCGCGTCGGACCATGGCACGGTCGCGGTCTTCAACCGTTGCTCCGGCGACCAGGAATGGGCACGCCGCCTCCACCGCGACTACGTCTGGAGCGTGGCCGACGCGCCGAATGATGGAGTGCTGACCATGAGCGACGACGGCGCCCTGCGCCTCTCCAGTGCCGCGTCGGGGGACGAGCGAGGCTCGATCCCACTCGAGAGTGGCTCAGTGGCCGTCGTTCCCAGCGAGGAGGAGCAGTGGATCCGCGTGGTGCAGACGGACGGCAGCGTCATCACGCTGCCGCTCAACGACCGCGACCTCGTGCGGGCCGTCCGCGACAAGGTCGTCCGGCACCTGACCCCCGAGCAGTGCGCGGAGTACGACCTCGATCCCTGCTGAGGCGAGCCGTCATCCGGCGCGTGGCACCACCCGCACAGCCGGGTCGCCCAGGACGACGTAGCCGCGGGCATCCTGCGCGGCGGTCCAGAGGCCGACGAGGTCGGCGTCGCCGATCCGCGTGCCGTACTTCCGCGCCGCGTCGAGGCGGTGCGTCAGCTCGGTGGCGACCTCCGCATAGCGCGAGGTGAGGCTCTCCATGGCGAAGCCGAGCCGCGCGCCGTCCATCAGCGCGAGCAAGACGCTGCTGAAGGGTGCCACCTGCCCGGTCAGGCCGTGCCACCGGAAGGCACAGCTCCACGCCCGGTCGACGTGCCCGACGAACGCGAGGGCACCGCCGTCGCCGCCACCGAGCAGCCGCTGCGGCAGGTGGGCCGTGAAGCTGTGGTCGGCGAGCGCGGCCGGGCCGCCCGGATAGTCCGACAGCCGCGGCGTGCCGGCCCCGAAGCACGCGAACGCCATGACCAGGCGCGGGACGATCGGCGCCGCCGCCGCCAGGCTGTCGGCCGCGACGACGTGCTCGGGGGCGACCGGCCGTCGCGCGCCGGGGCCCGGCCAGCCC
>JAEWYD010000275.1 GCA_023462275.1 Actinomycetes bacterium | reverse complement strand
GTCCCGGGCCGGTCGGCCGCCGTGGCACCCCGAGCAGCGGCTGGACGCCGCCGTGGCGCTCGCGGCGTCGACGGACGGACGGGGGATCGTGCCGGCCGTCGGCGGCCCCGCGGACCTCGCGGTCCTGGACGACGACCCCCTCGCCCTGCTCGCGGCAGGCGAGGGGGACGCCGTCCGGGCGCTGCCCGTTGCCGGGACGCTGCTCGGTGGGCGCTGGACGCATCGCGCCTGGTGAGCGCGCCGGTCTCGGTCAGGCGGTGGCGATCAGCGCCGCCGTGTCGACGAGGCGGTTGCTGAAGCCCCACTCGTTGTCGTACCAGCCGAGCACCTTGACGGTGCGACCGGCGACCGTGGTCAGCGGCAGGTCCACGATGCACGACGCCGGGTTCCCCACGATGTCGCTGGAGACGATCGGGTCGTCGTTCGCCTCGAGGACGCCGCGCAGCGGGCCCTCGGCGGCGGCCGCGCGGAAGGCGTCGTTGATCTCGTCGACCGTGACGTCGCGCGACGCGGTGACGGTGAGGTCCGTGATGGACCCGGTGAGGACGGGCACCCGCAGGGCGAAGCCCTTGAGCCGGCCGTCGAGCTCCGGCAGGACGCGGCCGATGGCCTTGGCCGCGCCGCTGCTCGTGGGCACGATGTTGGCGGCCGCGGCTCGCGCCCGGCGCAGGTCGCGGTGCGGGCCGTCCTGCAGGTTCTGGTCCTGCGTGTACGCGTGGACGGTGGTCATGACGCCGTCGACGATCCCGACGGTGTCGTGCAGCACCCGCGCCATGGGGGCGAGGCAGTTGGTGGTGCACGAGGCGTTCGAGACCACGTCGTGCCGCGCCGGGTCGTAGGCGTCCGAGTTCACGCCGTACACGATCGTCAGGTCGTCGCCGGTCGCGGGCGCCGAGACGAGGACCTTGCGCGCGCCGCGCTCGAGGTGGACCGCGGCGGCCTCTCGTGAGGTGAACCTGCCGGTGGACTCCACGACGAGCTCGACGCCGGCGTCGCCCCAGGCGAGGGCGTGCGGGTCGCGCTCGGCCGTCACGGCGATGCGGCGGCCCTGGACGACCAGGGCGTCGCCGTCCACCTCGACGCCGTCGAGCCGCCCGTAGGCGGTGTCGTAGCGGAGCAGGTGCGCGAGGGTGGTCGCCGGCGTGAGGTCATTGACGGCGACGACCTCGAGGTCGGGCCGCTCGAGGGCGATGCGGAGGAAGCTGCGTCCGATGCGGCCGAAGCCGTTGATGCCGATGCGCACGATGGGTCCTCTCCTCGTGGGCGGCGTCATCGCGCGGGGGCTCGGCCGCCCGGCTGAAACGGAACCGTTCGGTTCCGTCTTGAACGGTACCGACCGTTCCCGTTTTCGGCAAGGGGGTCGTACCCTGGAGAGGTGCCCACGCGAGCCCGCGACCGTCTTCTCGCCGCTGCCGAGGAGCTCTTCTACGCCCAGGGCACCCGCGGGACCGGCGTCGACCAGATCCTCGAGGTGTCCGGCGTCGGGCGGGCGTCCTTCTACCGGCACTTCGCCAGCAAGGACGACCTGGTGGTCGCCGCTCTGCAGCAGCGCCGCGAGCGCTTCCGGACGATCTGGAAGCCGCGCGTGCAGGCGCTGGGCGGCCACCCGCTGGCGATGTTCGACGTCCTGGCCGAGCGGCTCGAGGAGACCGGCTACCGGGGCTGCGCGTTCCTCAACACCATGGTCGAGATCCCCGACCCGCAGAACCCCGCGCACCGGGAGGCGGTCGAGCACAAGGAGGAGATGCGCGAGTACTTCGGCGAGCTCCTCGCCGCGCACGGGTACGACGACGCCGACGGCACCCTCGCGCGCCGGCTCCTCATGCTGTACGACGCCGCGAGCGTGACGGGCCTGCGCGAGCGGTCGCCGCGGGCCGCCCTCGACGCGCGCGCGGTGGCGGAGCTGCTCCTCGCCGGGGCGACGCGCGCCTGACGGTCGCGTCCCGGCAACACTCGTCGGGTCTGGCGATCGAACACGTGTTCGACTAGCCTTGGGGCCATGCCCGGCCACGGCCCCACGATCCTGCACGCCGACCTCGACGCGTTCTACGCGTCCGTCGAGCAGCTGCTGGACCCGACGCTGCGCGGCAGGCCCATCGCGGTGGGTGGCGGTCCCACCGGCGGCGTCGTCCTCGCGGCGTCCTACGAGGCCAAGGCGTTCGGCGTGCGCGGCGGGATGCCGGGTTGGCAGGCTGCGCGGCTGTGCCCGCGGCTCGTCTTCGTCCGGGGGCACTTCCACGAGTACCAGGGCTTCGGCGACGCCGTGATGGCGATCCTGCGGGACGTGACGCCGGTCGTCGAGCGCATCTCGATCGACGAGGCTTTCTGCGACGTCTCCGGCTCCACCCACCTGTTCGGCCCGCCGGCGCGCATCGCGGCCGACATCCGCCGCCGCGTACGGCAGGAGGTGGGGCTGCCCATCTCGGTCGGCGCCGCGACGACGAAGCACCTGGCCAAGATCGCGTCCCAGGTCGCCAAGCCGGACGGCCTCGTGGTGGTCGAGCCCGGCACCGAGCGGGCGTTCCTCGACCCTCTACCCGTGGGGCTGATCGGGGGCGTAGGTCCGGTGAACGAGAAGCGCCTGGCCGAGCTGGGTGTGCGCACCATCGGTGACCTCGCGCGGACGCCGGGGCCCGCCCTGGAGAGGCTGCTCGGCCGGGCGGTGGGTCGCACGCTGGTGGCGCTCGCCCACGACGACGACGCCCGGCGGGTCTCGCCCGGCCGTCGGGTCCGCTCGGTCGGCGCGCAGTCGGCGCTCGGCCGGCGTCGTCCCGAGCGTGACGACGTCCGCGCGGTCCTCACCCACCTCGCCGACCGGGTCGCGCGCCGGATGCGCGCGAAGCACCTCGCGGGCCGCACCGTGACCGTGCGCGTGCGGTTCGCCGGGCTGCGGTCGGTGACGCGGTCGCACACCCTCGCCCAGCCCGTCGCCGCGACGCTCACGCTCACTGAGGTCGCCGAGCGGCTCGTCTGGGCGGCCGTCGACGGCGCCGGCGGCGGGGCCGAGGTCACCCTCCTCGCGATCTCCGTCTCCGGGCTCGTGGAGCAGCGGGCCGTCCAGGCCGAGCTCGAGCTGCCACCCCCGGACCCGTGGCGCCCCGGTTCCGCCGCCGGCGTCGCGCGCCGCGCGGTGGACGGGTCGATGGACGCCATCCGGGAGCGGTTCGGCGCGGACGCCGTCGGCTACCTCGCCGGGGTCCGGCGCGGAGGGTCGGTCCCCGACGCGTTCCGGGAGCTGGCGGAGCACGAGCTGTGAGGGTCGACCTCGTCCGTGCGTGCGTCACGGATCCCGCGGGCGGCGGCCGATCACTTCCGTGCCGCGTGCCGGTCCATGACAGTGGGTGGGTACCTGCCGCCCCGCCGACCGGAACCGCGCGACAGGAGCCGAGATGAGCACCACAGCACCGACCACCCGCACCCTCGAGGTGCCGGGCGCCGTCCTCACCTACGACGTGCGCGGCCCCCTCCCGGCCGCCGACGGCGTCCCGCCGCTGCTCATGGTGGGTCAGCCGATGGACGCCGCCGGCTTCGGGACGCTGGCGGGGTTCTTCCCCGACCGCACCGTGGTCACCTACGACCCGCGCGGCCTGGGGCGCAGCACGCGTAGCGACGGCTCGGCGGAGCACCGGCCAGAGTGGCAGGCGGACGACCTCCACCGCCTGGTCGGGGCGCTCGGCGCGGGTCCCGTCGACGTGTTCGCCAGCAGTGGCGGCGCCGTCACGGCGCTCCGCATGGCGGCGGCGCACCCCGAGGACGTGCGCACGCTCGTCGCGCACGAGCCGCCGCTCATCGCCGTGCTGCCCGACGCCGACCGTGCCCGTGCGGCGTGGCAGGCCGTCCGCCGCGCCTACGACGAGCGCGGCTGGGGCGCCGGTATGGCCGCCTTCATCGGGCTGACGTCGTGGCCGGGCGAGTTCCCGGAGGGCTTTGGCGCGCAGCTGCCCGACCCGGCGACCTTCGGGCTGCCCACCGAGGACGACGGCACGCGGGCCGACCCGCTGCTGTCGGGGGCGTCGGACCCGGTCGTGGGGTTCGAGCCGGACCTGGCCGGGCTGCGCGCGTTCGGCGCGCGGCTCGTCGTCGCGGCGGGGGAGGAGAGCCGGGGAGCGATGACGTGGCGGACGTCGGCAGCGCTCGCCGACGCACTCGGCTCCCAGCTCGTCGTCTTCCCGAGCAACCACGGCGGCTTCCTCGGCGAGGAGTACGGGCAGGCCGGGCAGCCCGAGGCGTTCGCCGCGCGGCTCCGCGAGGTCCTCGCGGCGCGCGCCTGACGCGGTGGCCCGCGGCCGACGACGCGTGCCTTCCTGCGGGATGCGGCGCAGGGGTCGGCGGGCGGACGAGTTCCACGTGGGCTATTCCACGAGGAATAGCCCACGTGGAGTAATGTGTCCCCATGGCCGCCCACGCCGAGCGCTCTGAGGACCGCGTCCCCGAGATCACGCCCCTCGGGGTGGCGGTGCTGGCCCTGCTGGTCGAGCGGCCCATGCACCCCTACGAGATGTTCCAGCTCATGACGCAGCGCGCCGCCGAGCGGGTCGTCAAGGTGCGGCCCGGGTCGCTGTACCACGCGGTCGACCGGCTCGCGGGGCAGGGCCTGGTCCGGTCGATCGGCACGGAACGGGACGGGAACCGCCCCGAGCGCACCACCTACGAGATCACCGAGCCGGGCCACCTCGCGCTCACGCAGCGCCTGTCGGACATCCTGTCCCGCCCCGTCAACGAGTACCCAGCGCTGCCACTCGCGCTCGGGGAGGCGCACAACCTCCCGCGCGAGACGGTCGGCGCGCTGCTGGAGAGGCGGCTCGCGGCGCTCGGCGCGACCCTGGACGCGCTGCTCGCAGGGCGTGAGCGGGTCACCGAGCGCGGGGTGCCGGAACGCTTCTGGATCGACCTCGAGCTCCAGATCGCCATGACGCAGGCGGAGGTCCGCTGGATCGCCGACCTCGTCGACCGGCTCCGTTCGGGGGCCATCGACTGGTGAGGCCGGCCCGGCCGGCCCGCTCCCGTCGCCCGCACCACCCGTCAGGTCCGAGCCACTCACGTCTCAGCCAGTCACGTCTCGGCCCGTCACGTCTGGGCCCGTCACATCTCAGCCCATCAACTCCGGAAGAAGCGTCATGAGTACCACTGCGACCCGTCCCTGGCCCGCCCTCTGGGCGCTGGTCGTCGGCTTCTTCATGATCCTGGTCGACACGACGATCGTGAACGTGGCGAACCCCAGCATCATGGCGGGGCTGCACGCCGGCATCAACGACGTCATCTGGGTCACGAGCGCGTACCTGCTGGCCTACGCCGTGCCGCTGCTCATCACCGGGCGCCTCGGCGACCGCTTCGGCCCGAAGACCCTCTACCTGGCTGGCCTCGTCACCTTCACCGTGGCGTCGCTGTGGTGCGGGCTCTCCGGCGTGCTGCCCGGCGGCGGGATCGGCATGCTCGTCGTCGCGCGCGTGGTGCAGGGGTTCGGCGCGTCCCTGATGACCCCGCAGACCATGGCCGTCATCACCCGGATCTTCCCGCCCGACCGCCGCGGTCAGGCCATGGGGCTCTGGGGCGCGGTGGCGGGCGTCGCCACGCTCGTCGGGCCGATCCTGGGCGGTGTCCTCGTCGACGGGCTCGGCTGGGAGTGGATCTTCATCGTCAACGTCCCGGTCGGCGTCGTCGCCTTCGCGCTCGCGGCGAAGTACGTGCCGAGCCTGCCGACGCACCCCCACCGGTTCGACCTGGCCGGCGTCGGGCTGAGCGCCGTCGGCATGTTCCTGCTGGTGTTCGGCATCCAGGAGGGCCCGACCTACGACTGGGGCCTGGTCGGCGGCTGGCTGCCGGTCTGGGCGCTGATCGGCGGCGGCGTCGCGGTGCTGGTGCTCTTCGTCGTCTGGCAGGCCGTGAACCGGGGTGAGCCCCTGCTGCCGCTGCCGCTGTTCCGCGACCGGAACTTCGCCCTCGCCAACGCCGCCATCACGGCCGTCGGGTTCACCGTCACGAGCCTGTCGCTGCCGCTCGTCTTCTACTACCAGCTCGTCCTCGGGTTCTCGCCCACCCGCTCGGCCCTCATGCTCGTCCCGATGGCGGTCGTGACGATGCCGCTGGCGCCGGTCGTCGGCAAGCTCGTGGACCGCGTGAACCCCCGCTGGATCGCGCTCGGCGGCATGCTGCTCATGGTCGTCGCGCTCCTCTGGTACGCCGCCTGGCTCGAGCCGGACGGCGACCAGTGGGCGCGGCTCCTGCTGCCCAGCGCGCTCATGGGCGCGGCCAACGCCGGCATCTGGTCCCCGATCTCGAGCACCGCGACGCGGAACCTGCCGCCGCGGCAGGCCGGCGCCGGTGCCGGCGTCTACAACACGACGCGGCAGATCGGCTCCGTGCTCGGCAGCGCCTGCGTCGCGGCGCTCATCCAGGCGCGCCTGGCGGTGGAGCTCGGCGGCCTCGGCGGCTCGGGCGCGTCGGCGGCCCGCACGGCGGAGGCGGGCGGTGGTCTGCCCGACGCGCTGCACCCGGGCTTCACGGCGGCGATGCAGCAGACCCTGCTGCTGCCGGCGGCGATCGCGCTCGTCGGGGCCGTGATGGTGGCGTTCTTCGCGAAGCCGACGCCGCACACGTGGACGGACGCGCACGGCCTGGCGGCGAGCGCGCCGGCCGGGAGCGCCGTCAGTCGCTGAGTGTCTCCGGGCGGACGGGCGCAGTGCCGACGTCGGCCGGGTCCCGCTCCCGTCGGCTCGCCACCAGGAACGGCAGGGCCGCCAGCTGCAGCACCGCGCCGACGGCGTACGAGGCGCCGTAGCTCGACAGGTCGGCGACCCGGCCGAGGGCCGGCTGGATCGCCACGCCGCCGGTGCTCCCCATGAGCGAGTCGAAGGAGAGGACCGTCGCCCGCTGCTGCGACGGGATCAGCGCGTTGAGGTACGCCTGGCGCACGGGCGTCGCCGCCGCGCCGAACAGCGCCCACCCGACGAGGAGCGCGAGCGCGACCGCGAACGTCCGCGTGAGCGCCAGGCAGCCGAGTGCGACGCCCGCTGCACCCGTGGCGAGGATGATCGCCGTCGTGCGGCGGCGGACGGCGCCCCGCAGTCGCCCGGCGAGCAGCCCGCCGACCACCTGCGAGCCGGCCACCACGGCCGCCGCGAGGCCCGCGACCCAGTAGGCCCCCTGGTCGCCGTAGAGGTCGAGCAGGAAGGGCTGGAGCGCGTAGAACGCGTAGATGCCGACGCCGGAGACGAGCGGCGCGGCCAGCATGAGCCAGCGCACCGGCCGGTGCCCCAGCCCGTGCCGGACCGAGGCGCGCAGGATCGCGCGTACGGCGTCGCCCGGGCCGGCGGAGCGGTCGGGGGTGAAGCCGACGTCGCGCATGGCGGTGGCGGCCACCGCCGTCATGACGAGCAGCGCGCCGACGCGCACGAGGAACGGCGCCCCGAGCGACGTCACCTGGGCCAGCAGCCCACCGCCCACTGCGCCCGCCAGCATGGCGACCCCGCCCACCACCTGGGCCCGGGCGAACACCGCCTCGAGCGGGCCGGCGTGGCCCGTCGCGGCGAGCGCGTCGACCAGCCACGCCTCGACGGCGCCCGAGAAGAACGTGAAGCCCAGCCCGATGAGCACGGACACGATCGCCCACTGCCAGAACGGCCCGTGCGTCACCCAGAGCAGGTAGTACAGGAGTGTCGAGACGGCGAGCACGACGGTGCCGAGCAGGTACGACGCCCGCCGGCCCCAGCCGTCGGCGACCACCCCGGTCGGGATCTCGAACAGCACCATGCCTGCGGTGAAGAACGCGTTAGCGGCGAACGCCTCGAGGTTCGTCAGGCCGGCGTCTAGCAGGAACAGCGTGTTGATCCCCCAGATGACCGAGGCCGCGAGCGTGTTCCCGGCCGTGAGGACCAGGTAGGTGCGCTCGATGCGCCGGGCGGGGGCGGCCACGCGGCCGAGTGTGTCACGCGCCCCCGACGCCGGCCCGGTTCAGTCGCCGGACCCCCGGGATGCGCGCCGGGCCCGGTACGCCGCGACAGCGTTGCGGCTGGTGCAGGCGGCCGAGCAGTACTTGCGCGAGCGGTTCCGGGACAGGTCCAGCACGACGCCGTCGCACCCCTCGTCGGCGCAGACGCCCAGGCGCGACGCCTCGTCGGTGCGGATCACGTCGATCATCGCCATGGCGGTCTCGACGGTGATGCGGCGCGCCAGCGGCTCGTCCAGCGAGACGGCGTGGACGTGCCAGTCGAGGCTGCCGTGCCGCACCAGCTGGGGAACGGCGTGGGCGTCGGCGAGCATCGCGTTGACGAGTGCCACGGCGCTGTCGCGGTCCGCGAGCAGCAGCTCGCGCAGCGCGGGTCGCAGCGCCCGCACCTGCGCGAGCTCGGCCGGGGTCCCGTCGTAGCGGCCCGCGTACTCCCAGCGCCGCAGGAAGGCGGCCAGGTCGGCGACGTCGTCGAGGCCGTGCGGCTCGCCGGCGCTGTTCACCAGCTCGACGGCGGCCTGCAGCGATGTCTCCGTGTCATGGGCGAATACCACTTTGACAGATTACACGCGGGCTCCCTACTGTCATGAGCCATGACGGCGGTTGCTGATGACAGGATGGTGACCGTCGGAGCCCCGGACGCCGGTCCGCACGTGGCGTCGGGCGTGGGGCTCGTGCTCTTCTCGGCCGTGTGCTTCGGCGTCTCCGGGACGCTCGTCCACGGGCTGCTGGACACCGGGTGGTCGCCGGGGGCAGCGACGCTCGTGCGCGTCACCGTCGCCGCGCTCCTCCTCGTGCCCGTCGGCGCCCGCGCGCTGCGCCGTCGCTGGCACCTCCTGCGCCGGAACGCCGGCCTCGTCCTGCTCTTCGGGGTGCTCGCGGTCGCCGGCTCGCAGCTCTGCTACTTCTCGGCCGTCCAGCACCTGCCCGTCGGCACGGCGCTGCTCATCGAGTACACGTCGCCGGCGGCCGTCGTCGGGTGGCTCTGGCTCCGCCGCGGGCAGCGGCCCGGCCGGTTGACGCTGGCCGGCACCGGGCTGGCCGCCGTCGGCCTCGCCCTCGTCCTCGACGTGCTCGGCGGCGTCGGGGTCAGCCCCGTCGGGGTGGCCTGGGCACTGGCCGGGATGGTCGGCGTCGCCACCTACTTCGTCATCGCCGCCGACGACCGGACCGGCCTGCCGCCCATCGCCCTCGCCGCGGCAGGTCTCGCGGTCGGCGCTGTCGCCCTCGGGGTGCTCGCGGCCCTGCGCGTGCTGCCCGTGACCTTCTCGACGGCGCCCGCGGACTACTCCGGGCACCAGGTGCCGTTCTGGCTGCCGGCGCTCGCGCTCGGCCTGGTCAGCGGCGCCATCGCCTACGGCACGGGCATCGCCGGCACCCGGCGCCTCGGCCCGCGCCTCGGCGCGTTCGTCGCCCTCGCCGAGGTGCTG
>JAEWYD010000274.1 GCA_023462275.1 Actinomycetes bacterium | reverse complement strand
GATCACGCCCGGCCCCCGCTGCGCCAGCCGCTGGATGCGCGGTCGTGCGGCGGCCGCGACCAGGGCGGGCGCACCGGTCCGCTCCACCGGCTCCACGCGCCTCAGGTCGCCCGCCCCGAGCCGGGCGGCGACGTCGTCGGCCGCCCGCCGCGCGAACACCAGGCCCTCGAGCAGCGAGTTCGAGGCCAGCCGGTTGGCGCCGTGGACGCCGGTGCACGCCACCTCGCCCACGGCGTACAGCCCGGGCAGGGTCGAGTGGCCGTCCAGGTCCGTCAGGACGCCGCCGGAGTGGAAGTGGTGGGCGGGTGCCACCGGCACGAGGTCCGTCCCCAGGTCGAGGCCCTCGGCCAGGAGCCGGTGGTGGATCGTCGGGAAGCGGTGGCGGACGAACTCGGCGCCGAGGTGCCGGGCGTCGAGCCACACGTGGTCGGTGCCCGTGGCGGCCATCCGCCGCACGATGGCGTGCGCGACGACGTCGCGCGGGGCCAGCTCGGCGAGCGGGTGGACGTCGGGCATGAACCGCACGCCGTCGGCGTCGAGCAGCATCGCGCCCTCGCCGCGGACGGCCTCGCTGACGAGCGGCAGCTGGCCCTTGGCCCCCGCGCCGAGCCACAGCACCGTCGGGTGGAACTGGACGAACTCCAGGTCTGCCACGGCGGCCCCCGCGCGCAGCGCCGCCGCGAGGCCGTCGCCCGTCGCCAGGGCTGGGTTGGTCGACGACGGGTACACCTGGCCGATGCCGCCGGTCGCGAGCAGGACGGCGGGCGCCAGCGCGGCCCCGACGCCGTCGCGCGACCCCGCGCCCATGACGTGCAGGGTGACGCCGCATACCGGGCCGGGGCGGCCGTCGTCGGTGGGTGCGCCGGTCAGGAGGTCGAGGACGAGGGCGTGCTCGATCACCTCGATGCCCGGGTCGTTGCGGACGGCCTCGATGCGCGCGACCAGCGCGCGGCTGATCTCGGCGCCCGTCGCGTCGCCGCCCGCGTGCGCGATGCGTCGCGTGCCGTGCCCGCCCTCGCGCGTGAGCGAGATCTCGCCCGCCGGGTCCAGGTCGAAGGCCGCGCCGAGCCCGGCCAGCTCCCGTACGCGGTCCGGCCCCTCGGTGACGAGCACCTCCACCGCGGCCGGGTCGCACAGCCCGGCGCCGGCCACCAGGGTGTCGGCGAGGTGCGCGTCGGGGGTGTCCCGCGGGTCGAGCGCGGCCGCGATGCCCCCCTGCGCCCACACGGTCGAGCCCGACGCGAGCACCGACTTGGTGATGAGGAGGACCCGCGGCCCGCGCTCACGGACGCGCAGCGCCGCCGTCAGGCCGGCGATCCCGGAGCCGACCACGACGACGTCGGCCGTCGTGGTCCAGCCGGGCCCCGGGCCGGCGAGCCGCCGCGCGAGCCTCACCGGGGACCGGGTGCCCAGGCGATCGCCGCGGTGCTCAGGCCCTCGGGTGCGGCCCCGGGGTCGCCCGCGACGCGCACGATGCGGTTGTCGGCGTCGACGTGCACGACGCTCGGGTCGTAGGTGCGGGCCTCGACGTCGGGCAGCAGGGCGTAGGCGATGACGATCACCATGTCGCCCGGGTGCACGAGGTGCGCCGCCGCGCCGTTCACGCACACGACGCCGGACCCGGGCTCACCCGCGATCGCGTAGGTCGTCAGGCGCGCGCCGTTGGTGACGTCGACGACGTCGACCTGCTGCCCCGGCAGGATGCCGGACGCCTCGAGGAGCGCGGCGTCGAGCGTGATGGACCCGACGTAGTCGAGCTCCGCCGCCGTGACCGTCGCCCGGTGGATCTTGCCGACCATCATCGGTCGCAGCCAGCCCTGCGTGCTCATCGCCCCTCCTCCCGGCCGCTCGTCGCGCTGCCGCTGTGGCCATTGTCCCGCACGTGCCGCTCCGTCGTCGCCGTCGTCTACCTCAGCTCCATCATCGCGTTGTCGATCAGCCGGGTCGAACCGACCCGGACCGCCAGGGCCAGCAGCGCCGGTCCGGTGTGGTCCGGTGCGACGTCGCGGGCCGAGGCCGGGTCGACGAGCACCGCATAGTCCACGGTCAGGCCGGGGGCCGCCGCGAGCACCTCCCGGGCGACCGCGCGCACGCGATCGGCGGGGGCGCCGTCGTCGGCCGCGGCCTGCGCCGCCGTCAACGCCCGGTACAACGCGCGCGCCGTCTGCCGTTGTTCCGGGTCGAGGTAGGCGTTGCGGGAGGACAACGCGACGCCGTCGTCGTCCCGCACGATCGGCACGCCCACGACCTCCACGGGCACGTCGAGGTCGGCGACCATCCGGCGGATCGCCATGAGCTGCTGCGCGTCCTTCTGGCCGAAGAGCGCGACGTCGGGCCGCACGAGGTGCAGGAGCTTGAGGACGACGGTGAGGACGCCGTCGAAGTGGCCCGGCCGCACCGCGCCCTCGAGGAGCTCGCCGAACGCTCCCGCGCGCACCGTCACCACGGGCTCGTCGGGGTACATCTCGGCCGGCGCGGGCGCGAAGACGAGCGTCGCCCCCGTGTCCGCGAGCAGCGAAACGTCGCGGTCCAGGTCGCGCGGGTAGCGCTCCAGGTCCTCCCCGGGGCCGAACTGCAGGGGGTTGACGAAGATCGTCACCACCACCTCGTCGGCCAGCTCGGCCGCCCGGCGCACCAGCGTCAGGTGGCCCTCGTGGAGGGCGCCCATCGTCATCACGACGGCGCGCCGCCCGCGGCCCGGGGCGTCCAGCGCCTCGGCGAGCTCGGCACGCGTGCGGACCACTCTCATCGGGTGTCACCTCCGTCGGCCGGTGCAGACCCCGGCCGGTCCGATCCAGCCTGGCCCGGCTCGGCGAGCACGTCCAGGAGGGCCTGCGCGGCGCCCGTGCGCAGCCGGCCGCCCGCGAGGGCGCGCGCGACGGCGGAGCGGGCCAGCACGCGGTACGACGC
>JAEWYD010000273.1 GCA_023462275.1 Actinomycetes bacterium | reverse complement strand
GGGTCGCCCCGTCGCGTCACCGCGCCGCTACGACCCCGGCACCTCGTCGTGGTCGCCGCGGTGGTGGCCGCCGTGAGCTGGTGCGTGCGGATCGAGGTTCCGATGGGTGCCGAGGTCGCCCGGTTGGCCCTCGGCCAGGCACCGGCGTGGGTGACGGGCTTCGCTCTCGGTGTCGTGGGGGCCGAGCGCGGATGGCTCGATCCCGTCCCGCCCGCCCTCGCGCGGTGGGCCCGACGCGTCGGCCTCGGCGGGCTGACGGCGGCCGCCATGGTCATCGGGACAACCGCGGCGGTCGGCGCCGACATCGACGCGTTCGCCGGCGACGGCACCTGGCAGTCGCTCGTGCTCGCCGGGATCGAGGGCGCCCTGGTCGTGTCGATGCCGCTCTGGCTTGTCGACCTCTTCCGCCGTCGGTTCGATCACCAGGGCGCCCTCACGCGGCATGCGAGCCGCGCGGCCTTCGCAGCGTTCGTCGTGCACCAGCTCGTCCTCGTGGGGCTGGTGCTGGCCAGCCACGGGGTGGCGTGGCCGCCGGAGGCCGAGTGGCTCATCGTGAGCTGCGTCGGCGTCGCGGCCTCGTTCGCGATCGGCTGGCTGCTCACGCGCATCCCCGTCGTCGGCCGCTACCTCTGACTGACCTCCGGGGCGACGTCGCGGCAGCACGACCCGCTTCTTGTGGGTCGCGTCCGCCCGGACCATGATCGACCGGTGATCGACCACGTTGAGATCCAGGTCTCCGACTTCGACGCCTCCGCCCGGTTCTACGACGCCGTGCTCGGCGCTCTGGGCGCGACGCGCCAGGAGGACAAGTCCCCGTACGCCATCGGCTGGGGCGACCGCGGTCCGGAATTCTGGATCGGCGCGCACCGTTTCGGCGAGGGCTTCCGGGAGTCACACATAGCGTTCGCGGCCCCGTCCCGCGCGGGGGTGGACGCGTTCCTCGAGGCCGCGCGCGAGGTGGGCGCCGAGGTGCTGCACGAGGCGCGCGAGTGGCCTGAGTACGTCGGCGGGCCGGTCGTCTCGGTCTACGCGGCGTTCGTCCGCGACCCGGACGGAAACAACATCGAGGCGAGCCACGCCGTCCTCGACTTCTCCGGCACCGACGCGTAGCCGCGGCGTGGGCGTCACGCGCCGCGGGGCCGCGCGCCGGGGTGGCGATCAACGCGTCACCGTAGTCCTCGGGCGATCCGCCGAGGACGTTGACCGTGACCGTGCCGGCGACACAGGCGGGGGCGCCGAGCGTGGCGGTGTCCGTGCCGCCGTCGACGGAGGTTCGGTAGACCTCCGCCCGTCGGCCCCGAGGCACCGCGTGCTCGGCCGCTTCGCCCGAAGGACGACGCTCTGATAACGCTCCTGCTATCGCCGGTGCATGGTCGACGACTTCGGCAACCGAGTGCGTCTGGCACGGGCCCAGCGGGGACTGACGCAACGGCAGCTCGCGGAGATGACCGGGGTGCATCAGCCGACGATCGCCGCGATCGAGAGCGGGAAGCGCAACCCCAGCGCAGCGGTCCGCACGGCGCTCGAGAGGGCGTTGCGCCAGCGGCCGTCCGAAGCGCTCCAGGGAGGTTGCCAGCGGGATCGTCGCCAAGGGCGAGGACGCGTACCTCGCCGACGAGGTCGACGGGCACACCCTGCGCCTCGCCGGGTGCCAGCTGGTGATCCAGGTCGCGACAGTCGTAGAGAAGCTCCCCGATGCCTTCACGACCCAGTACCCCGACGTCGAGTGGGTCAAGATCCAGCGGATGCGGAACCTCGTCGCCCACCACTACGACAAGGTCCTCGACGAGTTCGTCTGGGAGACGCTCCGCGCCCGACTCCCCCGGCTCGTGACCACCCTTCGGCTCGGATGGTGACCCCAGCGCCTCGCGGCACGACAGACCAGGTGTGACCTATCCGTGGAGCAGACCCGCGCTCGTTGCATCGGCTGTTCCATCGGCCACCAGCGGGCAGACGCACGAAAGGCCGCGACCGGCATTGCTGCTGGTCACGGCCTCACGGCTCGCTGTCTCAACGAGTGTCCGGAGGGGGACTTGAACCCCCACGCCCTAACGGGCACTAGCACCTCAAGCTAGCGCGTCTACCATTCCGCCACCCGGACAGGGTGTGCACCCGACCGCCGGTCTCCCGGCCCGCAGCGCGGCAGACAACATAGCACGGAGCGGCGGCCGACAAAGAACCCGTGACCTGCGGCACACTGGCCTCCGGGCCGGGCAGCCGGCCCCCGACCTGGAGGTGCCGATGGCCGAGCGCGAGGACGCTTCTGCGCAGGAGCCCGAGCGCCCGAAGGCATCGAACCGGCACCTCGCGGGCGCGAGCCCGGCCGCGAAGAAGGTGGCCGGCGCGCGGCGGAACCCGAGCGTCGTCGGCTACGACGACGACGTCCCGCAATGGCTCCGCACGGTCGCCGGGGTGTCGTGGCGGCTGATCGTCATCGTCATCGCGGTCGGCATCGTCGTGTACGCCACGAACAAGGTGCTCCTGCTCTTCATCGCCGTGTTCCTGGCGCTGGTCTTCACGGCCGTCCTGCGCCCGCTCGTCAACGTGATGTCCAAGGTGATGCCTCGCGGGCTCGCTACGCCGCTGGCGATGATCTTCGCCGTCGCGGTCTTCGCCGGCCTGCTGACGTACGTGGGCATCTCGGTCGCCGGGCAGTGGGAGGACCTGGGCAAGCAGTTCAACGACGGCATCGGGGCGCTGCTCGACACGCTGAAGGACTCCCCCCTGCACATCACGGTGACCAACCAGGACGTGCAGGACTGGATCGACAACGCGCAGACCTGGGTCTCCGACAACAGCGGCACCATCGCGTCGCAGGCGTGGGCGAGCGTCGGATCCGTGAGCGAGGCGTTCGCCATCCTGGCGCTCGCGACCTTCCTCACGGTGTTCTTCCTGCTGCGCGGCAAACAGATGTGGCACTGGTTCCTCAACCAGCTGCCGCTGCGGTACCGCGAGAACTGGTACCTCGGTGGTGGGGCGGTCTGGTACACGTTCTCCGGCTACACGCGCGGCACGTTCCTCGTCGCGGGCTCCGACGCGCTGCTCGCCATGATCGGCCTGCTGATCCTCGGTGTGCCGCTGGCGGCACCGCTCGCGGTGCTGGTGTTCATCGGTGCGTTCATCCCGCTGGTCGGCGCCCCCGCGGCCATGATCATCGCGATGATCGTGGCGCTCGCCGCGAACGGGCTCTGGAACGCCGTCGCGGTCGGCGTGGTCATCGCCCTCATCGGCCAGTTCGAGGGGCACGTGCTCCAGCCGCTCGTCATGGGCAAGCAGGTCGCCCTGCACCCCGTGGTCGTCGCCATCGCCGTGACGGCCGGGACTCTCGTCGCGGGCATCCTCGGGGCGGTGATCGCCGTGCCGCTGGCGGCCGTGATCTGGTCCGTGTTCTCCCTGCTGCGCCACAAGGACCCGCCGACGGACTTTAGCGAGTTCGAGGAGGAGGACCGCGAGATCGAGGACGTCGCGGAGATCGCGGACGCCCCCTGACCGTGGCCGTGGCCCGACCCTGACCATCGCGTCGCGGCGCGGTCAGCGGTAGTCGCGCGACGACGTCGGAATCTGCAGCGACAGCGGGGCCAGGTGCTCGGCCATGAGGTTCGTCGCCTCGTCCGCCCGCTCGAGCCGGCCGCGCACCACCATGGCGGGCGCGCTGCGGGCCACCGTGCGGAAGCGCCGCCACAGCCCCGCCGAGCAGATGACGTTGAGCAGGCCCGTCTCGTCCTCGAGGGACAGGAACGTCACGCCCTGCGCCGTCCCGGGCCGCTGGCGGTGCGTGACGACGCCGGCCACCGCGACCCGACGCCCGGCCGGGTGCCGCATCGCCTCGTCCACGGTGATGACGCCCCCGCGCACGAGGCCGTCCCGCACGTACTGGGTCGGGTAGGAGTCGGTCGAGACGCCGGTGGCCCACACGTCCGCCATCGCGGTCTCCACGGCGCTCATCCCGGGCAACGTGGGCGCCTCGACGCCGACCGAGACGCCCGGCAGCGTGTCCGGCCCCTCCTGCGCGAGCGCGCCCGCCGCCCACAAGGCCCCCCGCCGGTCGACGCCGAAGCAGTCCAGCGCACCGGCCGTCGCCAACGCCTCGAGCTGCGGCGTCGTCAGCCGGACGCGACGGACGAGGTCGCGCAGGTCGGCGAACCGGCCACGCTCGACGCGCTCGGCGACGACGCGCTCGGCGAGCTCCTTCCCGATCGTCCGCACGGAGTCGAGCCCCATCCGGACGGCGAGCGCCGGGTCCGCCCGGACGAGCGCCGCGAGGTGTGCGACGACGTCGGGCGCCTCGGCGGAGGCCACATCCTCCGCGGGTACCCGCTCGAGCACCGCCTTGGGCCCCGACGCCTGGACGTCGGGCCGCAGCACCGGCACGCCGTGCCGGCGGGCGTCCGCGACGAGGGACTGCGGCGAGTAGAAGCCCATCGGCTGCGCCGCGAGGAGGCCGGCGTAGAACGCCGCCGGGTGGCGCACCTTGAGCCACGCACTGGCGTACACCAGGTAGGCGAAGGAGAACGCGTGCGACTCGGGGAAACCGAAGTCGGCGAACGCCTTGAGCTTGTCGTAGATCTGCTCGCCGACCTCCGGTGTCACGCCGTTCGCCGCCATCCCGGCCATCAGCCGCGCCTTGAGGCGCTCCATCTTCTCGATGGACCGCTTGGAGCCCATCGCCCGGCGCAGCTGGTCCGCCTCCGCGCCCGTGAAGCCCGCGACGTCGATCGCCATCTGCATCAGCTGCTCCTGGAAGAGCGGCACGCCCATCGTCTTGCTCAGCGACTTCTCCAGGAGCGGGTGCAGGTAGGTCACCGGCTCCCGCCCCCGCACCCGGTTGATGTACGGGTGCACCGAGCCGCCCTGGATGGGCCCGGGCCGGATGAGCGCGACCTCGATGACGATGTCGTAGAACCGCCGCGGCTGCAGGCGCGGCAGCGTCGCCATCTGGGCGCGCGACTCCACCTGGAACACGCCCACCGTGTCCGCCGCGCACAGCAGGTCGTAGACCGCGGGGTCCTCCTGCGGCAGCGAGTGCAGCCCGAGCTCGACCCCCTCGTGCTCCCGCACCAGCCCGAACGCCACCTGCAGCGCCGTGAGCATCCCGAGCCCGAGCAGGTCGAACTTCACGAGCCCCGCGTCGGCGCAGTCGTCCTTGTCCCACTGCAGCACCGTGCGCCCGGGCATCCGCGCCCACTCCACGGGGCACACCTCGATGACCGGCCGGTCGCACATCACCATGCCGCCCGAGTGGATGCCCAGGTGCCTGGGCAGGCGCAGGAAGCGCTCCGCGAGGTCGATCACGGCCTCCGGGATCTCGCCCGACTCCGCCGCGGCGGGCGGCCGGTGCGCCGGGACGACGTCGCGGCCGTCCTCGCTCAGCGTGCCCGCCAGCGCCTCGCCGCGGCCGGCGCCCGGCACGGCGAGCGACGGCGTCCACGTCGCCACCGAGCGC
>JAEWYD010000272.1 GCA_023462275.1 Actinomycetes bacterium | reverse complement strand
CGGGGCGACCCGGTCCGCGTCGACGTCGACCCCTCGGCCGCGCGGCCGGCGGAGCGACCACCGGAGCGTGCGCGGTTGCGGCCGCCGCCCGCCCCCCCGCCGGACGCCCGAGCCGGTCGCCGGCTCTCGATCGTCACGGGCGGTGCCACGGGGGCCACGCGGGGCGCGACGTCCCCCACGAGCTCGGCAAGCGCCGGCGTCCGCTCGGTGACCGACTGCGGGCTCGCGGTGATCTTCGCCTGCCTGGCGAGCGCCCGGAAGTCCGCCACCTGCTCGGGCAGGACGAGCGTGACGACGTCGCCGCCCGACCCGGCGCGCGCCGTCCGGCCGGATCGGTGCAGGTAGGCCTTGTGCTCGGCGGGCGGGTCGACGTGGACCACCAGCTCGACGTCGTCCACGTGGATGCCGCGCGCGGCGATGTCCGTCGCCACGAGCACCCGCACCGTGCCCGACGAGAACGCCTCGAGGTTGCGCTCACGCGCCGGCTGGCTGAGGTTGCCGTGCAGGTCGACGGCGGGGATACCCGCGGCCGTCAGCTGCTTGGCCAGCTTCTTCGCCTGGTGCTTGGTGCGCGTGAACAGCAGGCGGCGGCCGGTGCCGGACGCGAGCTGCTCGACGACGGCCCGCTTGGTCGCGGCGCCGTCGACCGTGAACACGTGGTGGGTCATCGCGGTGACCGGCGAGGACTCCGGGTCGACCGACGCGTGCTGCGGGTCGTGCAGGAACTGCCGGACGAGCTGGTCGACGCCGCGGTCGAGCGTCGCCGAGAACAGCAGCCGCTGCCCGTCGGCGGGCGTCGCGGCGAGGATGCGCCGCACACCGGGCAGGAAGCCCAGGTCGGCCATGTGGTCCGCCTCGTCGAGCACGGTGACCTCGACGGCGTCGAGCCGGAGGATCTTCTGCTGGAGGAGGTCCTCGAGGCGGCCGGGGCACGCCACGACGACGTCGACGCCGGCGCGCAGCGCCGTCTCCTGCCGGCTCTGGGCGACGCCGCCGAAGATCGTGGTGATGCGCAGGCCGGCGGCCTCGGCCAGCGGCGCGAGCGTCGCCGCGATCTGCGTGGCGAGCTCGCGCGTGGGGGCCAGGACCAGGCCGCGCGGGTGCCCGACGGCGCTGCGACGCCCGGCCAGGCGGGCGACGACGGGCAGCGCGAAGGCGAGGGTCTTGCCGGAGCCGGTGCGGCCGCGGCCGAGCACGTCGCGCCCGGCGAGGGTGGCGGGCAGTGTGGCGGTCTGGATAGGGAACGGGGCGGTGATGCCGCCGCGCTCGAGGGTTCGGACGAGGTTCTCGGGCACGCCGAGGGAGGCAAAGCTGGGCACGGGGAAGGTCCACCTGTCTGGGTAGTGGTCGGGGCTCGCGGCGGCGATCGCGGGCGATGCCCGCCGGTGCTCCACGACGGAGGGGTGCGCGCAGATCGCGCGGTCCTCACCCCCCAGTATGCCCTACGGCTCCGATGCCCTCCCGGGTATGGGGCTCGCGGCGACGGAGTCCCCGGCGGGCCATGGGTCCCTTGCCCGCCCACGGCGCCCCCACCACACTCGGCCCCGTGACCTCTGACATCCCGCGCTCGACCGTGTGGAAGAGCCGGCTCGTCTTCTTCGGCGGGCTGCTGGCGGGCCTCGGACTGCTGGCCGCGGCGGCCGCCCAGGACGAGCCCCCGCTCGGCCTCTGGATCACCGGGGGCCTGCTCACCGCGTTCTTCGGCTACTGCGTCGGGAGCGCCGTCGTCTTCCGGCTGCGCAACCCCACGCCGGAGGCGCGCGCGGCGGCGCGCGAGGAGGTGCTGGCGCGTCGGGACTCGTTCCTGGCGTCGTCGCAGCAGGGTGCGGCGGGCCGGGGCACGCTCGCCTACAAGGCCACGAAGACCAAGGCCGACGTGCTGCGCACCGGGGTGCCGGGGACCGCCGTGATCACCTTCATCGCCGACGGCGGCCGCGGCAACGAGTTCCGGCAGCTCGTGTACCTGGAGCTCGACGTCAGCGTCGACGGAGCGGCGCCCTACCAGGTGCGGACGGGCGAGTTCCTCACCGCGGCCTCGACGGGCACAGTGACCCCGGGCAGGGAGCTGGTCGTCAAGGTCGATCCGGCCGACCGTCAGCGTGTGGCGGTCGACTGGGAGGAGTCGCTCCGCCTGCGACCGGGGCAGCGCTGACCCGACCGAGTCGGGCGCCCCGGATCCCTGGGGTTCTCGCGTGATCACCCCCGGACACACGTCGCCGATGACGGGGGCCGACGGCTCGTGCGTCCGGCCCGGGCCCGGACCACTCGCCCGCAACTGACAGAGGCCGCTCTCCCGTGGGAAAGCGGCCTCTGATCAGTACCTTCGGTGGAGCTGAGGGGACTCGAACCCCTGACCCCCTGCATGCCATGCAGGTGCGCTACCAGCTGCGCCACAGCCCCGCTGCCCCGGAGGGCCCCTGAAGTGTACGTGACGGTCGGCCCGGGAAGCCAATTCGGTTCCCACCCGCCGCCGGCCCGCGTCGCGCCTAGGGCCGGAGCGCGTCGGCGGTCGAGGACGGCAGCCCCTCCGACGGCACCCCGGCGTCCCAGTCCGCCGCCCGCACCGACGGGCCGAGGTTGTGCGACTCCAGGCGCCACGGCGGCACGGCGTCGCCCCGGCTCGAGCGCAGCACGGACCAGTGCGCGTTGTGCAGGCCCACGAGCCCCCGCCACGCGGTCGCGTCGAGGCCCAGCAGTGCGGTCATCCCGAGCGAGATCGCGGCGCCGTGGGAGACGACGACGAGCGTCTCGGACCGCTCCATGGGCGCCGCGAGCTCGGTGACCGCAACCGCGAAGCGTTCCGCCACCTCGGCCCGCGTCTCCGCGCCGGTCCGCTCCGGGTCGTGCCCGGACCGCCAGACGGCGAACTGCTCCGGCCAGCGTGTGGCGATCTCGCCCTCGCTCAACCCCTCCCAGTCGCCGAACGACCGCTCGACCAGGCGCGGGTCCGTGTCGACCGGCAACCCGACGAGGTCCGCGAGGCCGTGCGCGGTGGTGATCGCCCGACCGAGCGTCGACGCCACGATCCGCGTCGGGGTGTGCCGACGCCACATCTCCAGCGCGGCCTGCTCCACCTGCCAGGTCCCGACGTCGTCGAGCGGGATGTCGATCTGACCCTGGAGCCGGGCACTGGCGTTGTACGCCGTCCGGCCGTGGCGCCAGAGGACGACGGTGCCTGCCGTCACTCGCCCACCGCCCGGTGGCGCCCGCCCGCACGACCCGCGTCGTCGTCGCTCGCCTCGCCGTCGCCACCACGGGCGTCGGGCGGCAGCTCGATGACCGGGCAGTCCGACCAGAGCCGCTCCAGGGCGTAGTAGAGCCGGTCCTCCGTGTGCTGGACGTGCACGACGACGTCCTGGAAGTCGAGCAGCACCCAACGCGCCTGGCGTAGGCCCTCGCGGCGCACGGCCTTCACGCCGCGCGCCAGGAGCGCCTCCTCGACGGCGTCGACGATCGCGCCGACCTGCCGCTCGTTGCCCGCCGAGGCGATCAGGAAGACGTCGGTGAGGACGAGCCGCTCGCTCACGTCGAGGGCGATGATCTCCTGCGCTTTCTTGTCCGACGCCGCGCGCGCGGCAGTCAGCGCCAGGTCGAGGGCGCGCTCGCTCGCGGCCACTAGGCGCCCCACCCGGCCGTCGGGACGGGATCGGCCACGGCGGCGGTCGTCACGGTCGCGGCGGGCGCACCGGCTGCCGCGGGGGCGTCGCCGTCGTCCTGCATGAGCACCATGAAGACCAGCATGCCGAGGATGAAGGCCACCGCCACGAGGGCGATCATGTGCAGCCACGTGTAGGGGTGGTGGGCGTCGTCGTCGTCCTCATCGTCGCTCTCGGGCTCGGCCGAGGCGGCCGGGACGGGCGTCCAACCTCCGACGGTGCCCCACGCACCCGAGCGCCCGTCGTCGCGGGCGTCGCCCGTCGTGACCGGCGCGCCGGACCCCGATCCCAGCGGGGACCCGCCGACGGCGGTGGGCGCCGACGGGGCCGACGCGGGTGCGGACGGGCTGAAGGACGGCGGGATCGCACCGACGGCGGGGAACGCCTGGATGGCGGTCGCCTCCGCGTCGCGGCTGGGCAGCGTCACGGTGCCGAACGCCTGCCCGATGGCGGGGGCCTGACCCGCGGGGACGAACGCCGTCGGACGGCTCTGCGCGATGGCGCCGGAGCCCGGTGCCGTGGCG
>JAEWYD010000271.1 GCA_023462275.1 Actinomycetes bacterium | reverse complement strand
GCCGGCGCGCGCGAGCTGCGGGTGGCCACGCGGGTCGCCCGGCTGCTCGACGACGTCGCCCGCTCGATCGAGGCCGGCGGCGCGACCGTCCGCGTGGCCGGCTGGTACGCGACCCCCGAGGACGCCGTCGACGGCTAGGGCCGGGTCAGCCCGGGTCGGCCACCATGCCGATGCTGGCGCTGCCCCCGCCGCCGGGCTGGTCCGCCGTGGCCGGGTCCAGCGTGACGCCCTCGAGGACGAGCCAGCGGCCGTCCGGGAGCTGGAACGGCTCGCCGTGCCGCAGCGTCACGTGGGCGCCGGGGTACTCGCCGACGATCAGGGTGGCGTAGTCGCCGTCGTCGTCGCTGCCCAGGTCCGTGACGGCGAACCGCAGGGTGTCGCCGATGTACTGGGCGGTCCGGGCGACCCTGACGTGCTCGTCCGGCGGGAGGTCCGTGAGCGGGTCGACGACCGGCGTCGGGCTGGGCGACGGTGCTGGGACGGGCGCCGGGTCGGGTGCCGCCGACGCGGTGCGTGTCGGCGTCGGTGCCGCGATGCCGGACGCGGCGTCGTCGGGCGTGAGGAGGGACGCCGCCAGCACGACGAGCGCTGCGACAGCCGCCACCAGGCCGGGTGCCAGCAGGATGAGGAGGAGCCGACGGTCGGAGCGTGGGCCGGGGGCGCTGGGCACACGCGGACGCTAGCAGCGGCGTGCGAGCCCCCGGGCGGCTTCCGCCCGGACCACCCGGAACGTCTCAGAGCCGGGGCAGCACCTGGGTCTTCACCTCGGCGCGGAGCACCTTGCCGAGCATCGACCGCGGCGTCTCCTCGATCTGCACGATGCGCCGCGGCACCTTGTAGGCGGCGAGCTGCTCCCGGCAGTGGGCGCGCAGGGCCTCCTCGTCGAGGGTCGCGCCGGCCTCGAGCTCGACGGCGGCGACGACCATCTCGCCGCCGCGCTCGAGCGGCTTGCCGAAGACGGCGGCGTCGGCCACGTCGGGGTGCGCGCGGAGCACCGCCTCGACCTCCGACGGCGACACGTTGAACCCGCCGGTGATGACGAGCTCCTTGGCGCGGTCCACGATCGTGGTGAACCCGTCCGCGTCGACGGTGACGATGTCCCCGGTGCGCAGCCAGCCGTCGTCGGTCAGGGCCTTGGCGGTCTCCTCCGGGTTCTTCCAGTAGCCGCCGAACACCTGCGGCCCGGAGATGAGCAGCTCGCCGGGCTGGCCGGGCTCGACGTCGCGCGTGGGGTCCTCGAGGTCCACGACCTTCATGAGCGTGGAAGGGAACGGCACGCCGATGGTGCCGGTGCGGCGGGTGGGGTGGAACGGGTTGCCGAGGGCGACCGGCGAGGACTCCGTGAGGCCGTAGCCCTCGACGAGGAGGCCGCCCGACATGGACTCCCACAGCTCCACCACGTGGTTGGGGAGGTTCATCGCGCCCGAGATGCAGAAGCGGCAGCTGCGCAGGGAGACGCCGCGCTCCTTGGCGAGCATCGCGGTGCGCTCGTAGATGGGTGGGACCGCGCAGTAGACGGTGGCGGGCGATCGCTTCATCGCGTCGAGGATCATGCCGGGATCGAACTTCGGGAACAGCACGAGCAGCGCCTGCTTGAGGATCCCGTAGGTCAGGTACAGGGTCATGCCGAACGCGTGGAACATCGGCAGGATCGCGTAGAAGATCTCCTTGCGGTACTCCGCCCCGTGCATCCACGCCTCGCCCTGCAGTGCGTTGGCGTAGAGGTTGAGGTGCGTGAGCATCGCGCCCTTGGGGCGGCCCGTGGTGCCGGACGTGTACTGGATTGCGGCGAGGTCGTGCACCGTGGGCCGCGGGTGCTCCGGGTCCAGCGGGTCGTTGGCGACGAGCGACGACCACGGGATGGTGCCCGGCGCGGCCTCCGTGAGGGAGCGACGCGTGGCGCGCAGGCTCGGGACCGGCAGGCCGAGGGCGAGGCGCTTCGCCGTCGGGAACGCCTCGAGGAGGTTCACCGCGACGACGTGCTGGGGGGCGACGTCGGCCGGGAAGGCGCGCAGGGACGCGACCGCCTTGTCCCAGGCGATGACGACGTGCGCCTGGTGGTCCTCGAACTGGTGGCGCAGCTCGCGGGACGTGTACAGCGGGTTGTGCTCGACGACGACGGCGCCGAGGCGCAGCACCGCGTAGAACGCCACGACGTGCTGGGGGCAGTTGGGCAGGATCAGCGCGACCCTGTCGCCGTGCCGGACGCCGAGCCGGCGCAGGCCCTCCGCGACGCGCGCCACCTGGTCACCGAGCTCGGCGTAGGTGGTGCGCCGTCCGAAGAACTCCATCGCCGGGTACGTGGCGGCCTCCCGGACGGAGCGGTCGAGCATCTCCGTGAGCGGCTCCGTGGGGAGCTCGATCTCTGCGGGGACGCCCGGCTGGTAGTTCTTCACCCAGGGCTGCTGCGCGACGTCAGGCACAGGTGAAGGCTACGACCGCGCGAGGCCCCGGGGCCGCGCGGCGGGGGTCAGCAGCCGGGTGCGTGGGGGTTGTGGTGGCAGTCGGTGGCGACGAGGTGGGTGGGGGCTTCGCGGGTGGTGATGGGTGGGTTGGTGGTGGTCGTGGTGGCGGTGCCGGTGACGGGTTGCCAGGTGGTGGTGCCGGCGGGGCGGTAGCGGCCGGTCCAGGTGGTGGTCAGGGTGATGGTGTAGGTGCCGGTGGATCGGTAGGTGTGGGCGGTGTCGTGGTCGGGCCAGGGGTGGCCGGGGCTGGT
>JAEWYD010000270.1 GCA_023462275.1 Actinomycetes bacterium | reverse complement strand
CGCGGCAGGCGCGCCGAGCGCGGCGCCGAGGCTCACCGGAGCCTTGCTCGAGGCCGCCAGGTCGGACATCGCCCGGGCGATCTCGTCGAGCGACGACTCGCGCAGGGCCGAGGCCTCCTCGTAGCGGGCCTTCAGGTCGGCGACCTCCTGGCGGTACTCCGCCGCCAGCTTGGCCTCGCCCTGACCGGCCAGGTACTGCAGCGTCTGCCAGTACCGCTGGCGCTCCTCCACGAGGGCGACGATGGCCGCCGAGACCTGCACCTTGATGAGGCGGCGGTCGTCGTCCGTGGCGTACACGAACGGCACCTTGCCGGCCCGTGCGGCGGCGTCGAGCTCGACGTACTCCGCCACCGGGACCGCGTCGACGTCGGCGTCGGCCTTGAGCTTCTTGAACTGCTTCTTGAAGCGGACCTCGCCGAGCGCGAACTCCGCCGGCGTCAGAGGCGTGGTCATGAGCTGCGCGTTGCCGCTCGCGTCCACGTACTCCAGCGTCGACGTCGTCCACTTCTTGTCCACGTCCGGGTTGCCGTCGAGGCTGAAGCGCTCGGTGAGCGACGAGCCCTTGCGCGGGTCGTGCACGAAGAGCGGGCTGACCCGGCTCTCCACGGCGAGACGCGAGCGGGCGTTCGACAGGTCCTCCGGGATGCCGTTCTCGGTGCCGCAGGGCGTGTACACGTCCATCAGCGCCGAGCCGCGGTCGTAGGCGAGGACCTCCATGGCCGTCGTGAGGTAGTGGCCGTGGAGCGCGGTCGCCGTCGAGGCGACGTAGACACCCGGGTGGAACGAGGCGATCAGGCCGAGCTCCTTGCGGGTCTCCTGCTTGCCGTCGTGCGCCTTGCCGTAGCGGGCGAGGTCGGCGTCCTGACCGGTGAACGAGGCCGTCGAGGCCTGGCCGCCGGTGTTGGAGTACGCGCCGGTGTTGAGCACGAGCACCTTGATCGGGGTGCCGCTCGCCAGGACGCGGGACATCGCGCCGAAGCCGATGTCGTAGCTCGCGCCGTCGCCACCGATCGTGAGGACGTTCGGCATGAGCGACAGCTCGTCCGGCGTGAAGTTCCGCCACGCCAGCATCGACATCTGCTTGTCGTGCTTGGCGGGGTCGTACGCGTCGTCGAGCTCGAGGCGAGCCTGGCGCAGCGCCCGGACCTCGGGGACCAGGTTGGCGGACACGCCCTCCCAGATGCCCGCCGCGAGCGGCTGGGCGTCCTGGAAGAGGCTGTTGACCCACGGGTCGAGGTACGGCGTGAACGGCATCGTCGACGCGTACACGCTGGAGCAGCCGGTCGAGTTGGCGACGATGGACGCGGCCGGGCCGTTGCCGGTCGGGCCACCCTCGTAGAGGTACAGGCGGTCCTCGAGGACCTCGACGATCCCGTCGATCCGCTGGCGGCGCGCCGCCTCGTCCTCGCCGAGCCCCGCAGCCTTGGCGCGCAGCGCGTTGACCGTCTGCTCGAGCTCCCGCATGTGCGCCTTGCGCTTGTCCTCGCCGATCGCCCGGCTCAGGGAGGTGAGCAGGCGGATCGCCGTCACCTCGCCGCAGCCACGGCACGCGCCGTGACCACCGGTCGTGGCGTAGTAGTTCGCGTGGTCGAGCATCATGCGCTTGGTGTCGCCGTCAGCCGACGTCGCACCCTCGACGAACCGCTTGGGCGTGTTCGGGAGCTTCGTCATGACCTCGAAGCGCTCCTCGAGCATCCCGAGGACGTCCGCGTCCTGGTCGACCGCGCTGAGCGCGCCGGCGCCGCAGACGTCGACGCACTGGAGGCAGCCGGTGCACTTCCACGGGTCGACGACCGCCGAGAAGAGGGCACCCGTGCCGGGCACGTCCTTCTCCATCGCGTCGAAGAAGGGCCGGGTCCGGGCCACCGGGAACGTGGCGACGGCCGCGACGACCTTCTCGACGTTGCGCACGACGGACCGCTGGTCGGCGTCGAGCACCGACGATGCCTCGCCGACGACGTCGGCGAAGGTGCGGTCGCTCTTGTCCTGGCGGTAGATCTCCCGGACGCGCTCGGCCCACGGGTAGACCTGCGCCTTGAGCGCGTCGCGCTGGGCCTCGGTCACGTCGATCGCCGCGATGCCCGTGAGGAGCAGGTCGTGGATCTCGTGGACCGTGTTCGGGATGGCGACGTCCGGGCAGACGAGCGCGCACTCGAGGCAGCCGGTGCACTTGCTGGCGTCGAACGACGGGACGGTGCGGCGGAACAGACCCTTGTCCTTCGCGACCGCGCTGCCCACCGGCATGAACAGGCCGGTCCCGGGGAGGACGGGGGCCTCACCGATCGTGCCCTCCCGGAACGGCCGGGCGACCAGGTCCTCGTAGTACGCCGGGTCGAACAGGTTGGTGGCCCGCTCCTCCGTCGTGGCGGCGCACATGGACGCGGAGAGCGCGTTGGTGCGCAGGGCACGGGCCGGCGCGTCGTCCTCGACGGCGGTGAACTCCGCCGACTCGTAGTCGACGGGCTGCGTCGCCGCCATGCCGTCGCTGATGACGGCCATGTTGGCGTCGACAACCGCCTCGCCCTTGCTGCCGAACTTCTTGCTGATCTGCGCGCGGACCTTCTCGCGGATGGCCTCGATCGGGGCGCCCTGCGAGACGCGGTCGACGTGGCCGACCATCGAGCCGATGAAGGCGATGCCCATCATGCGGGTCTCGAGCTGCGCCGTCGGCGCGTGCTTCTTGGCGACCGTGAACGCGTCGACGACGAAGAAGCGGATCTTCTTGTCGCGGATGGTCCGGCGGGCGTAGGCCGGCAGCTCCCGCCACACCTCGATGGGGCTGAGGTCGGACTGGAGGATGAAGGTGCCGCCGGCCGTCAGACCCTTCAGCGGGTTCGTGTGGATGAACGCCTTGTGGTCCGGCGAGATGACGACCTCGACGTCCTCGAGCTCGGCGTTCGTGAGGAGCACCGGCTCGGGGCTGAGGGTGATGTAGTAGTTCGTCGCCGCGCCGCTCTTCTCCGAGCCGTACTTCGGCGCGGACTTGGAGTGCATGTTCAGCACGCCGGCGAGGATGTCGGTCAGCAGCTTGCCGGTCGCGATCGTGCCGTAGCCGCCGACCGAGTGGAACCGGATCCGCATCGCCGTCTCCGGCAGCACGGCCGGGTTCTCCTCGGTCTCGAGCGCCATGAGCTCGGTCTCGGGGTAGGCGGCGCGCAGCTTCTCCTGCAGCTCGGCGACGGCGGGCGTGGCGTCGGCGGCGAAGAACTGCGAGCCGAGGTACACGAGCGGGCCGGTGGTGCCGGCGGCCATCGCCTTGAACGCAGCGATGGTGTGGCGCGGCTGCACGTCGTGGCCGCCGAGGCCGAAGATCGCCGTCGTCACGCGGGGCAGCGTCGTGAGCGCCGGGATGCCCGCGTGCTGGACGGAGTCGGCGTTGGCGTGCGCCTTGAACAGCGCCTGGGTGACGAGCCGCGTGAGGGCGGTGTCGTCCGAGCGCTCGAGGACCGTGACGGCCTTCTTGCCGGCCAGCGCCTCGACGAGCTCGGCCTCCGGGAACGGCTGGAGGAGCTTGACGGACACGACGCCGACCTTGAGGCCCTGGCGACGCAGGTACGGCACGACGGCGCGGACGTCGTCGGTGATGGAGCCGAGGCCGACCATCACGTAGTCCGCGTCCTCGCAGTCGTAGGACAGCACGGGGGCGTACTCGCGCCCGGTCAGCTCGGAGTACTCGGCCATGGCCTGGCGGGCGAGGCCCGGCACGGCGCTGACGAAGTGCGTCCGGTGGTCGACGGCGCCGGCCTGGAAGTCGGGCTGGTTCTGCACCGGGCCGGTGAGGCCGGGGTTGTGCGGGTCCACGAGCGCCGGGACCAGCTGGCGGGTGCCCTTCTCCCACGCACCCGTCCACTGGCGGCGCCACTGGCCCTGCAGGTCCTCGGGCACCCAGGCGGCCGTCTCGGCGACGAGCGCACCGGCGTTGTCCTGCTCGACCTTCTCGGCCGCGTCCGCGAGGAACGTCCGCAGCGCGGCGAGGTCCTCGGGCGCGAAGTCGTCCGCGTGGCGGTCGAGGTACTGACCGAGCTGGAAGACGCGGCCCTTGGCGCCGAAGAGGACCTCCTGCGCCACCGTGGGGCACGGCACGCGACCGGCCGGGTCGCCCAGGTACTCCTTGAGCATGGCGGGCTCGGGGAGGAGCACCTCGCTCATGACGTGGCTGGTGGCGAAGCCGTCGAAGGCGTTGGCGACCGGGACGAGCGACAGCGCCGAGACGCGGTACGAGATCGCCGCGAGGTCGGCCGCCTCCTGCGGGTTGGAGCCGAACAGGATCGTGTAGCCGGCCGGCAGCAGCGCGTACACGTCGTCGTGGCCCGCCATGACGTTCAGCGAGTGCTTCGAGACGACGCGCGCGGCGACCTGCAGCACGAAGCCGCCGATCTTCTTGCCCGCGGTCACGTAGTGCGACTCGAGGGCGTAGAGGATGCCCTGGCTCGACGAGGCGTTCGAGATGTAGTTCCCACCGGTGAGTGCGGCGCCGAGAGCGCCGGACTGCGCCGAGTGCTCACCCTCGGTCTCGAAGAAGAAGGGGTGCTTCCCGAAGACGTTGAGCTGGCCCTCTGCGCGGGCCGCCTCGAACGTCTCGGAGATCTCGGTGGACGGTGTGATGGGGTAGCCGATCACACCGCCGCACACGTGCTTCATGACGTGGGCAACGGCACCGTTACCGTTGATGACGTCGGGGAGACCGGGGTACTTGGGTTCAGATGTCACGATGCCCGTCCGTGCCTGAGTGGGTAATGGAGAAGGAGGCCGGTCGACGTAGGCAAGGTGCCTTTCCCAGGGCGTCGTCGTTTTTATCAACGGCCCCGTTCGGGTATTCCTGGTTCTGCGTCATTGCGGTCCTCACGGTTCTTTCAGCCTAGAGTCATCCCACGAACACGCCTGGGACTGAGGGCCCCTGTCCGGGGATTGTGACGGCGGTCCGCAGTTGCGCCGCAGGAAGATCACCTTCTCGGCTCACCCTGGACGCCCGGCGCGCCGCGCCCGAGGACGTCCCGCCGGCGTCTGCCGTGCGCCACGATGGACGCCATCGGCCGGAGCGATGACGCCTCGGGCCAGCGAGGAGACCGATGTCCGAGACCACGCTGCGCGCGCTCGAGAGCCGTCGCGAGCGTCCCGCCGAGTTCGGGCGCGACGCCCTCGTCGTCTGCGACAACCTCGTGCGGATCTACCAGACCGGCAGCGTCGAGGTGCAGGCGCTGCAGGGCCTCGACCTCCTCGTCGACGAGGGCGAGATGGTCGCCGTCGTCGGTGCCTCCGGGTCGGGCAAGTCCACCCTCCTCGCCGTCCTCGCCGGGATCGACGCGCCGACGGCGGGACGGGTGCGGGTCGGACCCTGGAACCTCGCGGCGCTGGGCAGGGCCGAGCGCGTGGAGTACCGGCGGTCGATGGTCGGCTTCGTGTGGCAGCAGGCGGGCCGCAACCTCGTGCCCTACCTCACGGCCGCGCAGAACGTCGCGCTCCCCCTGAGCCTCGCCGGGCGCAGCCGCCACACCCGCCGACGGCGCACGGAACAGCTCCTCGACCTCCTCGGCGTCGCCCACTGCGCGGACCGCCGTCCGCGCCAGATGTCCGGCGGCGAGCAGCAACGCGTGGCGATCGCGGTGGGTCTCGCCAACGGCCCCCGCGTGCTGCTCGCGGACGAGCCGACCGGCGAGCTGGACACGGCGACCTCGCACGAGGTCTTCGAGGCGCTTCGCCGCGCCAACCACGAGCTGGGGACGACGATCCTCGTCGTCACGCACGACCACGACGTCAGCGGACAGGTCGCGCGCACCGTCGCGATCCGCGACGGTCGCACCAGCAGCGAGGTCCTCCGCCGGGCGGAGGCACGCGACGACGGGACGCACCACGTCGTCGCCGACGAGTACGCCGTCATGGACCGGGCCGGCCGCGTGCAGGTGCCCGCCGAGTACCGGCAGGCCCTGGCCCTCTCGCGCCGCGTCCGGCTCGCGCTCGAGGCGGACCACGTCTCGCTCTGGCCCGGCGAGGGCGACCGGTGACCGCCGCCGCCGAGGAGGTCGTCCGCGAGGGCGGGTCCGCGCCGATGGTCCTGGTGCGCGGCGTCCGCCGCACGTACGGCACCGGTCACGCCGCCGTGCACGCCCTCCAAGACGTGTCCCTGGACGTCCGGCCCGGCGAGCTCGTGGCGCTCGTGGGTCGGTCCGGCTCCGGCAAGACGACCCTGCTCAACGTCGTCGGCGGCCTGGACCGGCCCGACGACGGCACCGTGCACGTCGCGGGCGTCGACGTGACCGGCCTCGACGACGCGGGGCTCGTCCGCTTGCGGCGCGACGTCGTCTCGTACGTCTTCCAGACCTTCGGCCTCGTCCCGGTGCTCTCCGCGGCCGAGAACGTCGGAGTCCCCCTCCGCCTGCGCCGGCTCCCCGTCGCCGACCGGGAGCGCCGCGTCCGGCTCCTCCTCGAGCTCGTGGGGCTCGGCGACCACGCCGACCAGCGCCCGGACGAGCTCTCGGGCGGCCAGCAGCAGCGGGTCGCCATCGCGCGGGCCCTCGCCGGCTCGCCACGCCTGCTCATCGCCGACGAGCCGACGGGACAGCTGGACAGCGAGACGGGGCTGGCCGTCATGGCCCTCATCCGCGCGGTCGTCGAGGCGGAGGGCATGACGGCGATCGTGGCCACGCACGACCCCGTGATGATCGCCCTCGCGGACCGTGCCGTCCACCTCGTCGACGGGCGGCTCGTCACGGCATGAGGTCCCTGTCCCGTCCCCGCGCGCCCCGCGCGACAGCCGTGCTGCCCCTGGCGACGCGACGGGTCCGGACGCAGGTCGCCGTCCTGGCAGCGGTCCTGGCGCTCGTCGTCGTCGGGGCGGCCTCCCTCGGGACCATCGCGCTCCTGCTGACCGCGGGTCAGACGGACGCCTGGCACGCCGCGATGGGCCGCGTGGAACCCGGGGCCGCCGACGTCGAGGTGTACCTGCGGCCCGCCGAACGCGGCGACGCCGTCATCCACGACGCGACGGGGATGCTCACCGAGGCCCTCGCCGGGACCCGGCCCCGGCTGACGACGTGGTTCACCTCCGACGTCCGCCGGCTCGTCCTGCCCGGGGACCCGCTGACCTACCTCGCGGGCGCCGACGTCACGCGCGACGCCGACCTGCTCTCGGGACGCTGGCCCTCCCCCGCCGCCGACGTCGTCGAGGTCGCCGTGCCCGTCGCGGCGGTCGGCCGCCTCGGTGTCGACGTCGGCGACGACGTCGTGCTCGACGAGCTGCGCGACGGCACGACGGAGGACCGCGGCCCCGCCCTGCCGCTGCGCGTCGTCGGGACCTACGAGCCGCACCTGCGGGCGGCCGTGTGGTCACGCGACCTGCTGCACGGCGCCCAGGTGACGACCTCCTGGGAGCAGCCGGCCATCGGGTCGGAGCCGGAGCCGCTCGTCGGACCGCTCGTGACGGTCCCGGAGGCCCTCGTCGACGGCGACACCGTGCGATCGGTCTCCGTGGTCGCGCGCCCGGACCTGGCCGCCGCGTCGGCGACCCGGCTGAACCGCGTCGCCGACGCCGTCGGCGGGTTGCAGGGACGGCTGCGCAACGAGCTCGGGGACCGCACCTCGACCGAGCGGGTGAGCAGCAGCCTGCCGGCGCTCGTGCACGCCACCCGCACCCAGCAGGCGGTGACCGCGTCGGCGGTCGTCACCACCGCGCTCCTCCTCGCCGGCCTCGCCGTCACGGCGCTCGGCCTGGCCGGGCGTCTCCTCGTCGCCCGGCGCGCCCCCGAGCTGCGGCTGCTCGTCGCCCGCGGTGCGGACCGCCGTCAGCTCCTGAGCCAGGCGGCGGCCGAGGCGGGCGCCCTCGCCGTCGCGGCGACGGCGCTCGCC
>JAEWYD010000269.1 GCA_023462275.1 Actinomycetes bacterium | reverse complement strand
GCCCACCTGTGCGTGGCGGCCGACGTCGTCGAGGACCGGCACCACGTGCCGGGCGCCCCCGACCCGTCGGTGGTGCGGCTGCGGCAGACCGAGGGCTACGGGCGGGCCGTCGCGGTGTCGTCGGCGGTGGCCGCGACCGTCGGTGCGTGCGACGGCGAGCTGGCGGTCGGCCAGATCGTGGGCGCCGTGGCCGCCCTGACGGACCGCGCGGCGGGCGAGGTGGCGGCCGAGGTGCTGCCGGCGCTGCGCGGCCTGGTGCTCGACGGGTTCCTGGTGCCCGCCGGACTCCTGGTGCCGGCCGAGCGCCCGGCGCCCTGACCCCTGCTGCTGCGCCCCCCTGCTGCTGCTGCGCCCCCTAGCTACTCCTGCGCCGTCGGGAAGGTGACGACGAACGTCGTCGCGCCCGGCGTGCCGTCGACGTCGATGCGGCCCCCGTGCGCGCCCACGACGGCGTGCGCGATCGACAGGCCAAGCCCCGTGGACCCGGTGCCCGGGGAGCGTGAGGCGTCGCCGCGGGCGAACCGGTCGAACAGGCGGTGCTGGAGCTCCGGCTCGATGCCCGGCCCGTCGTCGCGCACGGTGAGGACGACGGCATCGGGGCGCCTCTCGACGCTCGTCTCGACGACGGTGCCCGCCGGCGTGTGCACCCTGGCGTTCGACAGGAGGTTGGCGAGCACCTGGCGCAGCGCGTGGTCGTCGCCCACGACCAGCGCCTCCTCCGGCTCGTCGTCGGCTCCGGGCAGGCTGAGCCGCCACACGTGGTCCTGGCCCGCCGCGTGGGCGTCGCCCACGGCGTCGGCCGCGAGGGCCGCCAGGTCGACGGGCTCGCGGTCCAGGGGTCGGCCGGCGTCGAGCCGCGCCAGCAGCAGCAGGTCCTCGACCAGGGACGTCATGCGCACGGCCTCGGACTCGACCCGGCCGATCGCGCGCAGGACGTCGTCCGGCACCTCGTCGGGCATCCGGCGCACGAGCTCGGCGTACCCGCGGATCGACGCGAGTGGCGTGCGCAGCTCGTGGCTGGCGTCGGCGACGAACTGGCGCAGCTTCGTCTCGGACGCCTGGCGCGAGCCCAGCGCCTCCGACACGTGGCCGAGCAGCTGGTTGAGCGCGGCGCCCACGCGCCCGACCTCGGTGCGGTCGTCGGTGTCGGCGTCGGGCACGCGCTCGGCCAGGGTGACCTCGCCGCGGTCGAGGGGGAGGCGCGCGACCCGGCTCGCGGTCGCGGCCACGCGGGCCAGGGGACGCAGCTCGCGCTGGACGAGCAGCATGCCCAGCAGCCCGATGACGATGAGGCCCGCGACGGTCACGATGACGGTGGTCACGACGTACCGGGTCGTCGTCGTGTCGATCGCCTCCATCGGGAGCCCGACGAGCGTCACGCGGTCGGTCGCGGCGGTCGCCATGACGCGGTAGCGGCCGAGCGTCGGCACGGTGATCGTGCGGGCGCGGCCGTCGGTGGGCGTGTCGTAGAGGACGTGGCTCTGCGCCGACGTGAGCGGGCGGACGGCGTAGTCGTCGATGTAGCCCTGGCGCAGGATGACCCACGTCGACGACGCATTGCGCGTGAACTCGACCCAGACCGTGCCGTCGCTCTGCCCCGGGATGCCGAGCGCGGGCGGGTCGTCCTCGTCCAGCCAGTTCGCGGACGCGTGGCCCTCGCGACCGCCCCGGTCGACGGCGGCGCGCAGCTGCGCGTCCAGCTGCTCCACCAGCGACGTGCGCAGCGCTACGGCGGAGAGGCTGCCGATGACGGTCGCGACGGCGGCCAGCAGGAGGAGCACGAGAGTCACGAGGCGAGCGCGCAGCGTCCACCGCGGCCGCAGGGCGCCGGTGGGCGTCCCGGGCGCGGTGGGCGTCGCGGGCACGGGTGGCGGCGAGGACATGGTGGGCGTCGAGGACACCGGCGGCGGCGGGGGCCCGGGCGGGCTCAGCTCCGCAGGCGGTGCGAACGGCGCCGGCTGGGCGCGCAGCGACGGCGGGCCTGGCGGGGCTGCCGGTCCCGGGGGCCCTGGCGGGCCCGCCGGGGCTGCCAGGGCTGGTGCTGGCGGTGGAGGGGGTGGCGGCTGCGTGCCCTGCGCTGGTGGGCCTTCGGTCACGTCACTGGTCCGCGGGCTTCAGGACGTACCCGGCGCCGCGCAGCGTGTGGATCATCGCGGGGCGCCCGGCGTCGATCTTCCGGCGCAGGTAGGACACGTAGAGCTCGACGATGTTCGCCTGGCCGCCGAAGTCGTACTGCCAGACGCGGTCGAGGATCTGGGCCTTGGACAGCACACGCCGCGGGTTTCGCATGAAGTACCGGAGCAGCTCGAACTCGGTGGCCGTCAGGTGGATCTCCTCGCCGCCGCGGAACACCTCGTGGCTGTCCTCGTCGAGCACGAGGTCGCCGACGACGAGCCGGGCGTCGGACGCCTGGGCGGTCGCGCCGGCGCGGCGCAGCAGCGCCCGCAGCCGGGCCACGACCTCCTCGAGGCTGAACGGCTTGGTGACGTAGTCGTCGCCGCCGGCGGTCAGGCCCGCGATCCGGTCCTCGACGGCGTCCTTCGCGGTGAGGAACAGCACCGGCACGAGGGGCCGGTGCTCGCGCAGCCGGCGCAGCACGTCGAGGCCCGACATGTCCGGCAGCATGATGTCGAGCACGACGACGTCGGGGTCGAGCGTCGAGGCCGCCTTCATCGCGGCGCGGCCGGTGACCGCGGTCTCCACCTGCCAGCCCTCGTACCGCAGCGCGGTGGACAGCAGGTCGCCGAGGAGCGGCTCGTCGTCGACGACGAGGGCTCGGACCGGCGAGCCGTCGGGACGGGTGAGGCGCTCGCGGGCGGCGACGGTCTTCTCCATGCCGTCATTCTCAGCCTGCGCCCGCGTCGGCGTCTGTGCTGCGCCTGTGGGGAACCTGTGAGCCGTCCGGGTCGATCTGATCATCGTCGTCGGAGCCCTCGGTGCAGGCTTTGGTCGTCGCGTCGCCTACCGTGATCGAGTGACCCCCCACACGACCCGCGGCCCGCGCGCCGAGCCGGGGACGCCTGGCGCCGGCGCCGCGACGCTCCCCGGC
>JAEWYD010000268.1 GCA_023462275.1 Actinomycetes bacterium | reverse complement strand
GCCACGACCCCTGACGCACGAGGTGGGGCCCGGACGGTGGGGTCCGGGCCCCTCGCGTCGTGCTGGGTGCTGTCAGGCCTTCTCGGAGTCCTCGGTGGCCTCCGCGACCGCCTGCTCGACGGCCTCGACGTCGGTGTCCTCGCCGGGCACCTCACGCTCGCCGGTCGCGTCGAGGTTGCCCTGCGTCTCCTCGACGTCCGTCGGCTCGCCAGCCGTAGTCGCCTCGGTCGGCTCGGTGCTCTTCTCGTCCTTCACGGGCGCGGCCTCCTTCTTGGCTGCCTTCTTGGTGGCCTTCTCGGCCTCCTTGATGGTCGCCTGCTTCGGGCTCAACCGCTCCTGGACCAGCTCGATGACCGCCATGGGGGCGTTGTCGCCCTTGCGGGGGCCGATCTTCGTGATGCGGGTGTAGCCACCCTCGCGCTCGGCCATCATCGGCGCGATCTCGGTGAAGAGCTCGTGCACGACGCTCTTGTCCCGCACGACCGTCAGCACGCGACGCCGCGCGTGGAGGTCGCCGCGCTTCGCGAACGTGATGAGGCGCTCCGCCAGCGGACGGAGCCGCTTGGCGCGGGTCTCCGTCGTGGTGATGCGACGGTGCTGGAACAGGCTCGTCGCGAGGTTCGCGAGCATGAGCCGCTCGTGCGCCGGACCGCCACCGAGCCGCGGGCCCTTGGTGGGAGTGGGCATGATCGTTACTCCTTGAGTTCTGGAAGGTCGCGGGTCCGGCGCCGCCGGGCCGTCAGGTCAGGACAGCTCGTCGTCGGGGTACTCGGCGTCGTCGTAGTAGGCCGACGGGTCGTACTCCAGCGGGCTGTCCTTCAGGTTCAGCCCCAGGCCGGCCAGCTTCTCCTTCACCTCGGTGATCGACTTCGCACCGAAGTTGCGGATGTCCAGGAGGTCCGCCTCGCTGCGGGCCACGAGCTCGCCCACGGTGTGGATGCCCTCGCGCTTGAGGCAGTTGTACGAGCGGATCGTGAGCTGCAGCTCCTCGATCGGCAGCGCGAGGTCGGCGGCGAGCGCGGCGTCGGTCGGCGAGGGGCCGATCTCGATGCCCTCGGCCTCGACGTTCAGCTCGCGGGCCAGGCCGAACAGCTCGACCAGGGTCTTGCCGGCGGACGCGAGCGCGTCGCGCGGCGCGATGGCCGGCTTCGTCTCGACGTCGACGATGAGCTTGTCGAAGTCCGTCCGCTGCTCGACGCGCGTGGCCTCCACCTTGTAGGTGACCTTGAGCACCGGCGAGTAGATCGAGTCGACCGGGATCCGGCCGATCTCCGCGTCGTACTGCTTGTTCTGCTGCGCCGAGACGTACCCGCGGCCGCGCTCGACCGTCAGCTCGATCTCCAGCTTGCCCTTGCCGTTCAGCGTGGCGATGTGGAGGTCGGGGTTGTGCACCTCGACACCCGCGGGCGGCGTGATGTCGGCGCCGCTGACGGTGCCGGGGCCCTGCTTGCGCAGGTACATCACGACCGGCTCGTCGTTCTCGGAGGAGACGACGAGCTCCTTGATGTTCAGGATGATCTCGGTGACGTCTTCCTTGACCCCGGGCACGGTGGAGAACTCGTGCAGGACGCCGTCGATCCGGATGGACGTGACGGCGGCGCCGGGGATGGACGACAGGAGCGTCCGGCGCAGGGAGTTGCCGAGCGTGTAGCCGAAGCCCGGCTCCAGCGGCTCGATGACGAACCGCGACCGGTTCTCGGAGATGACCTCTTCGGTCAGGGTGGGGCGCTGTGCGATGAGCACTGTGGATGTCCTCTCGGTGTGCGTCCGCCATATGACGCATCACTCCCTGCCGGGCATCCGTCCACCCGGCAGGGTCCTGCAGCGTGCGGGCCCGGCGACGGTCGTCGCCGGGCCGTGAGTCCTGCGGTCAGGTCAGACGCGGCGGCGCTTGGGCGGCCGGCAGCCGTTGTGCGCCTGCGGCGTCACGTCCTGGATCGAGCCCACCTCGAGGCCGGTGGCCTGCAGGGAGCGGATCGCGGCCTCGCGGCCGGAGCCGGGGCCCTTGACGAGGACGTCGACCTTCTTCATGCCGTGCTCCTGCGCACGCCGGGCGGCGGCCTCGGCGGCGAGCTGCGCGGCGAACGGCGTCGACTTGCGCGAGCCCTTGTAGCCGACCTGGCCCGAGGAGGCCCAGGCGATCACGGCGCCCGACGGGTCGGTGATCGACACGATCGTGTTGTTGAAGGTGCTCTTGATGTGGGCGACGCCCACGGCGATGTTCTTCTTCTCCTTGCGGCGCGGCTTGCGGGCGCCGGCGGAGCGGGTCTTCGGAGGCATGGGGTTCCTTGTCCGTTCGGTCTGTCGGGGCGGGACGCGCTACTTGCGGGCCTTCTTCTTGCCGGCCACGGTCCGCTTCGGACCCTTGCGGGTACGAGCGTTCGTCTTGGTCCGCTGGCCGCGCACGGGAAGCCCGCGGCGGTGCCGGAGGCCCTGGTAGCTGCCGATCTCGACCTTGCGGCGGATGTCCGCCGCGACCTCACGGCGGAGGTCACCCTCGAGCTTGAAGTTGCCCTCGAGGTAGTCGCGGAGCGCGACGAGCTCGGCGTCGCCGAGGTCACGCACCCGCATGTCCGGGCTGATCCCGGTCGCTGCGAGGGTCTGCCGGGCGCGCGTGCGCCCGACGCCGTAGATGTAGGTGAGCGCAACCTCGAGCCGCTTTTCGCGGGGGAGGTCGACGCCGACGAGACGTGCCATCTGCTTGCTCCTGTACTGCTTCGGAGGTCCTCCGCACGATCGTCCCGGAGTCCCGGGCCCCGGCCTCCGAACCGGGGGTGCTTGCGCTGATCGTGCGCTGGTCGGCACCCAGGGGTGCCGAATGCTGCGTCAGCCCTGGCGCTGCTTGTGCCGCGGGTTCTCGCAGATGACCATCACGCGACCGTGCCGGCGGATCACCTTGCACTTGTCGCAGATCTTCTTGACGCTCGGCTTGACCTTCATGCTCTTTCCTCCGCCGCCGCGCGTTCCGGCGGCGGTGCTGTCGTCGGCGGCCCGGGGGACGCCTGAGGCGGACTACTTGTAGCGGTAGACGATGCGACCGCGGGACAGGTCGTACGGGCTCAGCTCGACCACCACCCGGTCCTCCGGGAGGATCCGGATGTAGTGCTGTCGCATCTTGCCCGAGATGTGGGCGAGGACCCGGTGCCCGTTGGCCAGCTCCACGCGGAACATCGCGTTCGGCAGGGCCTCGACAACGCTGCCCTCGATCTCGATGACGCCGTCCTTCTTCGCCATGTCCTCCGCTTACTCCTAGGGTTCCGTGCACACCCGCCGACGCCGGACGGACGACTCCGCCTGGTGGTGCCGGGGGGATGGGGTCCACCCTGCCGACCCGACGATGCCGGGCACGCGCAACTGTGGGTAGACACCCAACGGGTCATCCTACGGCATTCGGCGTCAGATCCGTAACCGGGAGGCGTCCCTCGGAGGCTCCCCCGGCGCCCCGTCCAGCGGACACGCCGAGCAGCGTCAGACCGGCGCGACGGCCACGCCGAGGGCGCCGAGACGCGACGCACCGCCGTCGGGCGCCGTGAGCACCCAGAGACCGCCAGCGGTCACCGCGACCGTGTGCTCCCAGTGCGCCGAGCGGGAGCCGTCCTCGGTCACGACGGTCCAGCCGTCGTCGAGCTCCCGGGTCTCGGCCGTGCCGCGCGTGAGCATCGGCTCGACCGCCACGCAGAGCCCGGGGCGGACCTTGGGGCCACGCTCGCGGGAGTGGTAGTTCAGCACCGTCGGCGCCTCGTGCATCTCTCGTCCGATGCCGTGCCCGGTGTACTCCTGCACGATCCCGTAGCGGGCCTCCGCGGCCCGCGCGGTGGCCTCCACGGCGTCGCCGACACGGCCGAGCCGGTCGCCGGACGCGAGCGCCGCGATGCCTGCCCACATGGCGGCCTCGGTGGTCTCGACCAGGGCGACGTCGGCCGCGTCCGCCGGCCCGACGACCATGGAGAACGCCGAGTCACCGTGCCAGCCCTCGACGATCGCCCCGCAGTCGACCGAGACCACGTCGCCGGCCTGGACCACGCGGCCGCCCGGGATGCCGTGGACGATCTCCTCGTTGACCGAGATGCACGTGGTCGCGGGGTAGGGCGGGGCGCCGTAGCCCCCGTCGACGCCGACGAACGACGGCGTCGCTCCCGCCGACTCGATCACGCCGGCGGCCACGGCGTCGAGCTCGGCCGTCGTCACGCCGGGGCGCACCGCTGCGCGGACGGCTGCGAGGGCGTCGGCGACGACGAGCCCAGCCGCGCGCATGGCGCGGATCTGGGCGTTGTCCTTGAGCTCGATGCGCTCCCGGAACATCACACCCGCGCGCCGAGCGCCGCGAGCACGCGGTCCGTGATCTCGCCGACCTCGCCGATCCCGTCGACGGTGACCAGGAGCCCGCGGGCCGCGTACGCGCTCGCGAGCGGTGCCGTCTCGGCCTCGTAGATGTCCAGCCGGCGGGCGATGACGTCCTCCGTGTCGTCCGCGCGGCCCTCGAGCTCGGCACGGCGACGCATGCGGGCCATGAGCTCGTGCCGGTCGGCGGTGAGCTGGATCACGGCGTCGAGGGCCACACCGAGGTCTCCGAGGATCGTGTCGAGCTCGTCCACCTGCGCCGCGTTGCGCGGGTACCCGTCGAGGATGAAGCCGTCGCCCGCGTCGGCCTGGCCGAGGCGGTCACGCACCATCGCGTTCGTGACCTCGTCGGGAACCAGCTCACCGCGGGAGGTGTAACCCTGGGCGAGGATGCCGAGCTCGGTACCGCCCGCGATGTTGGCGCGGAAGATGTCGCCGGTGGAGATCGCCGGTACACCGAAGTGCGCCGAGATCCGCGCCGCCTGGGTGCCCTTGCCGGATCCCTGAGGACCCATGATCACGAACCGCGAGCTCACCGGAGGAACCCTTCGTAGTGCCGCTGCTGCAGCTGGGACTCGATCTGCTTCACCGTCTCGATGCCGACGCCGACCATGATCATGATCGACGTGCCACCGAAGGCGACGCCAGTTCCCACGCCGAGCAGGATGAAGGTCGCGAGCGGGATCATCGCGACCGCGGCCAGGTAGAGCGAGCCGACGGACGTGATCCGGGAGAGCACGTACTCGAGGTACTCGGCCGTCGGCCGCCCGGCCCGGATGCCCGGGATGAAGCCGCCGTACTTCTTCATGTTGTCCGCGACCTCGTCCGGGTTGAACGTGATCGCCGTGTAGAAGTACGCGAAGAAGATGATCAGCACGATGTAGCTGATGATGTGGCCCGGCGAGCTCTGCTTGACGATGTGCAGGGACACCCACTGGACCCACGACGCGCGCTGGTCACCGAACTGGGCGAGCAGGCCCGGTACCGCCAGGAGCGACGAGGCGAAGATGACCGGGATGACGCCGGACATGTTGATCTTGATGGGGATGTAGGTGCTCGAGCCCCCGTACATCTTGCGACCCACCATGCGCTTGGCGTACTGCACCGGGATCCGGCGCTGCGACTGCTCGACGAAGACGACCAGGGCGATGACCAGCAGCAGCACCGCGATGACGACGATGAACTTCGACGCACCGTTGTTGCCACCGGCGATCGACCACATCGTCGTCGGGAACCGGGCCACGATCTGCGTGAAGATCAGCAGCGACATGCCGTTGCCGATGCCGCGCTCGGTGATGAGCTCGCCCAGCCACATGATCATGGCCGTACCGGCCGTCATCGTGACGATCATGAGCAGCGTCGTCATGATGCTCTTGTCCGGGATCACCTCGACGGGGCAGCCGCTGAAGAGCTGGCCGCTCCGGGCGATCGCGACGATCGTCGTCGACTGCAGGACCGCCAGGCCGATCGTGAGGTACCGGGTGTACTGCGTGAGCTTCGAGGTGCCGCTCTGGCCCTCCTGGTGCAGCGCCTCGAACCGAGGGATGACCACCCGCAGCAGCTGGATGATGATGCTCGCGGTGATGTACGGCATGATGCCCAGCGCGAAGATCGCCAGCTGCAGCAGCGCACCGCCGCTGAAGAGGTTGACGAGGCCGAGGAGGCTCTCGTCCGTCCGCGTCTGGTCCACGCACTGCTGCACGTTGGCGTAGTCCACGCCCGGCGTCGGCAGGTAGGAGCCGATCCGGAACACCACGACGATGCCGATGGTGAACAGCAGCTTGCGCCGCAGGTCTGGCGTCCGGAAGGCCCGGAGCAATGCGCTGAGCACCTGTCCTCCTGCTACCGCTCCACGCGGTGTGTCGATCGTGCGGGGCAGCACTCGTGGACGTCGTCGTCGACGCGCTCCGGTGCCGCCCGCACCCTAACCCAGATTGACCGGGCGATGGTGGAAGGCCCGGGCCCCGCGAGGGGCCCGGGCCGATCACTCAGTCCCGGATCGAGCCACCGGCGGCAAGGATCTTCTCCTTGGCCGAGGCCGACACGGACGTCACCGCCACCTCGAGCTTGACCGTGATGTCGCCGCCGCCGAGGACCTTCACCGGCTCGCCCTTGCGGACGGCGCCCTTGGCGACCAGGTCCTCGGCCGTGACGGTGCCACCCTGCGGGTAGAGCTCCGCCAGCCGGTCGAGGTTCACCACCTGGTAGGTGGTGCGGAACGGGTTCTTGAACCCGCGCAGCTTCGGCAGCCGCATGTGCAGCGGGATGCCGCCACCCTCGCGCCGCTCGGGCACCTGGTACCGGGCCTTCGTGCCCTTGGTGCCACGACCGGCCGTCTTGCCCTTGGAGCCCTCACCGCGACCGACACGGGTCTTCGGGGTGTGGGCGCCGGGCGCCGGGCGGAGGTGGTGCATGCGCAGCGTGCCGCCCAGGCCCTCAGCCTCGGTCGACGCCTTCGCCGCGGACGCGGGCTTCTTCGCCGACGCGGACGCCTTCGCCGGCGCGGTGGCCTTCGCCGCCGTCGCCTTGGCGGGCTTCGCCGCCGCGGCCGGCTTCTCGGCCTTCTCCGCAGCGGCCTTGGCGGGCTTCTCGGCCTTGGGGGCCTTCTCCGCCTTGGCGGCCGCCGGCTTGTCGGCCTTGGCCGCCTTCGCCGTGGTCTTCTCCGCCGTGGCCTCAGTGGCCTCGGCGTCGCTCTTCTTCGTTGCCATGGTCAGTCGACCTCCTCGACGGTGACGAGGTGCGTCACCGTTGCGACCATGCCGCGGATCTCGGGACGGTCCTCCTTGACGACGACGTCGCCGATGCGCTTGAGGCCGAGGCTCCGCAGCGTGTCACGCTGGTTCTGCTTGCCGCCGATGACGGACTTGGTCTGGGTCACCTTCAGGCGGACCATCACGCACCTGCCTTCGCGGTCTTCTCGGCCTCGCGGGCACGCAGCAGCGCCGCGGGGGTGACGTGCTCGACCGACAGGCCACGCCGCGCGGCCACCGACTCCGGCTCCTCGAGGGAGCGGAGCGCCTTGACCGTGGCGTGGACGATGTTGATCGCGTTCGACGAGCCCAGCGACTTGGACAGGATGTCGTGCACGCCGGCGCACTCCAGGACTGCGCGGACCGGACCACCGGCGATGACACCGGTACCGGGCGACGCGGGACGCAGGAACACGACGCCGGCAGCGGCCTCGCCCTGGACGGGGTGCGGGATCGTGCCCTGGACGCGCGGGACGCGGAAGAAGCTCTTCTTGGCCTCCTCGACGCCCTTCGCGATCGCGGCGGGCACCTCCTTCGCCTTCCCGTAGCCGACGCCGACGGTGCCGTCACCGTCACCGACGACGACGAGCGCGGTGAAGCTGAACCGGCGACCGCCCTTGACGACCTTGGAGACGCGGTTGATGGTCACCACGCGCTCGACGAAGGCGCTCTTCTCGGCCGGCTCGCCGCCGCGGCGGTCACCGCGACGGTCGTTGCGCTCGCGCCGATCGCCGCCGCCGCCCTGGGCCCCGGTGTTGCTGCGCTGCGGTGCAGCCATCAGTGCTTCCTCTGCTTCCGTACGGTCATGAGTCGGTGGGCGGTCACAGTGCCAGACCGCCTTCGCGGGCGCCGTCGGCCACCGCCGCGACCCGCCCGTGGTACTTGTTGCCCCCACGGTCGAACACGACGGCCTCCACACCGGCGGCCTTGGCGCGCTCGGCCACGAGCTCCCCCACGCGCTTCGCCTTCGCCGTCTTGTCGCCGTCGAAGGACCGCAGGTCCGCCTCGAGCGTGGACGCCGACGCGAGGGTGCGCCCCAGGGCGTCGTCGACGACCTGGGCGACCATGTGGCGGTTGGACCGGCTGACGACCAGACGGGGCCGCGCGGCGGTGCCGACGACCTTCTTGCGCAGCCGCAGGTGACGCCGGGCGCGGGAGATGGCCTTGCCCTTGCCCTTGATGGTGATAGCCATCACTTACCAGCCTTTCCGGCCTTGCGACGGACGACCTCGCCCGCGTACCGCACACCCTTGCCCTTGTACGGCTCGGGCTTGCGGATCTTGCGGATGTTCGCGGCGACCTCGCCCACCTGCTGCTTGTCGATGCCGCTCACCGCGAACTTGGTGGGCGACGTCACCTCGAAGGTGATGCCCTCCGGCGCCGTCACGACGACCGGGTGGCTGAACCCGAGGGCAAACTCGAGGTCCGCGCCCTTGGCCACGACGCGGTAGCCGGTGCCGACGATCTCGAGGCGCTTGGTGTACCCCTCGGTGACGCCGGTCACCAGGTTCGCCAGGAGCGTCCGGGTGAGGCCGTGCAGCGAGCGCGAGGCGCGCTCGTCGTCGGGCCGGGTCACCACGATGGCGCCTGCCTCGTCGCGCGCCACCTGGATCGGCGACGGGATCGAGTGCTGCAGGGTGCCCTTGGGGCCCGTGACGGTCACCTCGGTGCCGTCGATGCTGATGTCCACGCCGGCCGGGACCGGGACGGGGACCTTGCCGATTCGAGACATGGTCTTCTCCTCTCGGTCTCGTTACCAGACGTAGGCGAGGACTTCCCCGCCCACGCCCTTCTTGGCGGCCTGCTTGTCGGTCAGGAGGCCCGACGACGTGGACAGGATCGCCACGCCGAGGCCGCCCAGCACGCGGGGCAGGTTGGTCGACTTGGCGTACACGCGCAGGCCCGGCTTGGACACGCGGCGGACGCCGGCGAGCGAGCGCTCGCGGTTCGGGCCGAACTTGAGCTGAATCGTGAGGTTCTTGCCCACGGGGGCGTCCTCGACGGTCCAGCTCGCGATGTAGCCCTCGTTCTTGAGGATCTCGGCGATGTTCGCCTTGAGCTTGGAGTACGGCATGGTCACGGACTCGTGGTACGCGGAGTTCGCGTTCCGCAGTCGCGTCAGCATGTCCGCGATGGGGTCGGTCATCGTCATCGGGCTTGTGCCCTTCCTCGCCGGGGTATCCCTGTCGGGACCTGCGACGTAGTGGTTACCAGCTGCTCTTGGTCACGCCGGGGAGCTCGCCGCGGTGCGCCATCTCGCGCACGCAGATGCGGCAGAGCCCGAACTTGCGGTACACGGCGCGCGGTCGACCGCAGCGCTGGCACCGGCTGTACGCGCGGACGCCGAACTTGGGCTTCCGCGCCGCCTTGTTGATGAGGGCGGTCTTCGCCATGTCAGTTCTCCTTGAAGGGGAAGCCCAGACGGCGGAGCAGCGAGCGGCCCTCGTCGTCGTTGGTGGCCGTGGTCACCAGGGTCACGTCCATGCCACGCGTCCGGTCGATCCGGTCCGGGTCGATCTCGTGGAACATGACCTGCTCGGTGAGACCGAACGTGTAGTTCCCGCTGCCGTCGAACTGGTTGGCCGAGAGCCCGCGGAAGTCGCGGATGCGGGGCAGGGCCAGCGTGATCAGCCGGTCCACGAACTCCCACATACGGTCGCCCCGGAGCGTCGTGTGCGCACCGATCGGCATGCCCTCGCGGAGCTTGAACTGCGCGATCGACTTGCGCGCCTTGGTCACCTGCGGCTTCTGACCCGTGATCGCGGTCAGGTCGCGCACGGCGCCCTCGATGAGCTTGGAGTCGCGAGCTGCCTCGCCGACGCCCATGTTCACCACGACCTTGACCAGGCGCGGGACCTGGTTCACGTTCGCGTAGCCGAACTCCTCGCGGAGCGCCGGGACGATCTCCTCGCGGTAGCGAAGCTTCATCCGGGGCCCGGCGGAGGCCGTCGTCGTCTCACTCATGCGATGTCCTTACCGGAACGCTTGGCCACGCGGACCCGGACGGTCCGGGTGCGCCCGTCGCGCTCGATCTCCTCGGTGCGGTAGCCGACCCGGGTGCCCTTCTTGGTCTCGGGGTCCACCAGCATCACGTTGCTGACGTGGATCGGGGCCTCGATCGTCTCGATGCCACCGGTCCGGGTGCCGCGAGCGGTACGTCCGGGCTTCGTGTGCTTGGTCGCCCGCTGGACGCCCTCCACGACGACGCGGTCGGAGTCCGTGAGGACCTCCAGGACCCGGCCCTGCTTGCCGCGGTCGCGGCCCGCGATGACGACCACCAGGTCGCCCTTCTTGATCTTGGCCATGGTCAGAGCACCTCCGGCGCCAACGAGATGATCTTCATGAACTTCTTGTCGCGCAGCTCGCGGCCCACCGGGCCGAAGATGCGCGTCCCGCGGGGCTCGTTGTCACCCTTGAGGATCACGGCTGCGTTCTCGTCGAACCGGATGTACGACCCGTCCGGCCGCCGGCGCGACTTGGTGGTGCGCACGACGACCGCCTTGACGACGTCGCCCTTCTTCACATTCCCGCCGGGGATGGCGTCCTTGACCGTCGCGACGATGATGTCGCCGATACCGGCGTAGCGACGGCCGGATCCGCCGAGAACACGGATGCAGAGGATCTGCTTGGCACCCGTGTTGTCGGCGACCTTCAGTCGCGACTCCTGCTGGATCATGTCCTCGAACTCCTGTCGTCGTGCCGGTTCTCGCGCGGGGCGAGCCTTGCCGAACGGATGGGTGGTGGGGCTGCGGCCGGGAAGACCGTCGCTGCTACTTGGCCTTCTCCAGGATCTCCACCAGGCGCCAGCGCTTGGTGGCCGACAGCGGGCGGGTCTCCATGATGAGGATCAGGTCGCCGACACCGGCCGCGTTGGCCTCGTCGTGCACCTTCACCTTGCTCGTCCGCCGCATGACCTTGCCGTAGAGCGGGTGCTTGACCCGGTCCTCGACCTCGACCACGACGGTCTTGTCCATCTTGTCGCTCACCACGTAACCGCGCCGCGTCTTGCGGTACGGACGGGGGTCGGCCGCCACGTCGGCGCCCGCCTCGACCTTCTCGTTGCCTGCAGTGCTCATCGTCGACCTCTCAGTCCTGGGCCGGGGCCGGTGCGGTGCGGATGCCGAGCTCGCGCTCACGCAGGATCGTGTAGATCCGCGCGATGTCGCGGCGCACGGCCTTGAGCCGCCCGTGGCTCTCCAGCTGGCCGGTCGCGGACTGGAACCGGAGGTTGAAGAGCTCCTCCTTGGCCTTCTTCAGCTCCGCGGCCAGCGCGTCGTCGTCCAGCTCGTCCAGCTTGTCGGGGGCGAGCGCCTTGGATCCGATAGCCATCAGTTACCACCCTCGCGAACCACGAACCGGCACTTCATCGGGAGCTTGTGCATCGCACGACGCATGGCCTCGCGGGCCAGGGGCTCCGGCACGCCGGCCAGCTCGAACATGATCCGACCCGGCTTGACGTTGGCCACCCACCACTCGGGCGAACCCTTGCCGGAACCCATGCGGGTCTCGGCCGGCTTCTTGGTGATGGGCCGGTCCGGGTAGATGTTGATCCACACCTTGCCGCCACGCTTGATGTGACGGGTCATGGCGATACGAGCGGCCTCGATCTGCCGGTTGGTGACGTAGGCCGGCTCGAGAGCCTGGATGCCGAAGTCACCGAAGGCGATGGCCGTGCCGCCCGTCGCCGCACCCGAGCGGCCGGGGTGGTGCTGCTTGCGGTGCTTGACCCTGCGCGGGATGAGCATGATCAGGCCTCCGTTCCGCTCTCAGGAGCAGCCTGCGCGGCCGGGGCCGCCTCGACCTGCTCGGCAGGAGCCTCGGTGCGCTCGCGACGGCCACGGCCGCCACGGTCACCACGGTCCGGGCGGTCCGAGCGCGGGCCGCGCGGCGCGCGCGGGGCCTGCGTGGCCTGCTCGCGCGCGAACTCCTTCTCGGTCATGTCGCCCTTGTAGATCCAGACCTTCACGCCGATCTGGCCGAAGGTGGTCCGGGCCTCGAAGGTGCCGAAGTCGATGTTCGCGCGAAGCGTGTGCAGCGGCACCCGGCCCTCGCGGTAGAACTCCGACCGGCTCATCTCGGCGCCGCCGAGACGACCGGCGCACTGGACGCGGACGCCCTTGGCGCCGGCGCGCTGGGCCGACTGCATGCCCTTGCGCATGGCGCGGCGGAACGAGACGCGGCTCGCCAGCTGCTCGGCGATGCCCTGGGCGACCAGCTGAGCCTCGAGCTCGGCGTTCTTGACCTCGAGGATGTTCAGCTGGACCTGCTTGCCCGTGAGCTTCTCGAGCTCGCCACGGATGCGGTCGGCCTCCGCGCCACGACGCCCGATGACGATGCCCGGGCGGGCGGTGTGGATGTCGACGCGAACGCGGTCGCGCGTCCGCTCGATCTCGACCTTCGCGATGCCGGCGCGCTCGAGCCCGGTGGACATGAGCTTGCGGATCTGGACGTCCTCGCGGACGTAGTCGCGGTAGCGCTGCCCGGGCTTGGTGCTGTCGGCGAACCAGCGCGACCGGTGGTCGGTCGTGATCCCCAGGCGGTACCCGTGCGGGTTGACCTTCTGTCCCACTAGCGGGTCCTTCCCTTCTTGGTCGACGGGGCCGCAGCGACCGGCCGCGCCTTCTCGGGCGCCGGGGCGACCACCACGGTGATGTGGCTGGTGCGCTTGAGGATCCGCGAGGCACGCCCCTGGGCGCGCGGCCGGAACCGCTTGAGCGTGGGCCCCTCGTCGACGTACGCCTCCGAGACCACGAGCGAGCCGGCGTCGAACGCCTCGCCCGCCCGGTCGGCCTTCACGCGTGCGTTCGCGATCGCGCTCTCGACGACCTTGCGGACCGGCTCCCCCGCGGCCTGCGGTGCGAACTTCAGCGTCGCGACAGCGTCGCCCGCCCGCTGGCCACGGATGAGATCGATGACGCGCCGGGCCTTCTGGGGCGTGACACGGACGAACCGCGCCTGCGCCTTGGCTTCCATTGCTGTCCTGCCTTCTTCAGTCGGGGCGTCGCCGGTCAGCGCCGGCGAGCCTTCCGGTCGTCCTTCTCGTGGCCGCGGAAGGTCCGCGTCGGGGCGAACTCGCCCAGCTTGTGACCCACCATCGACTCGGTGACGAACACCGGGACGTGCTTGCGCCCGTCGTGCACGGCGAACGTGTGACCGAGGAAATCGGGGGTGATCATCGACCGGCGGGACCAGGTCTTGATGACCGTCTTCGAGCCCTTCTCGTTGAGCGCGTCCACCTTCTTGCGAAGGTGCTCGTCGACGAAGGGGCCCTTCTTCAGGCTGCGTGGCATGTGACTGGCTCCTTGTCAGCGCTTCTTGCCGGTCCGGCGACGGCGCACGATCAGCGCGTCGCTGGCCTTGTTCGGATGACGGGTGCGGCCCTCAGGCTGACCCCACGGGGTGACGGGGTTCCGACCACCGGAGGTCTTGCCCTCACCACCACCGTGCGGGTGGTCGACCGGGTTCATCGCGACACCGCGGACCGTGGGCTTCTTGCCCTTCCACCGCATGCGGCCGGCCTTGCCCCAGTTGATGTTCGACTGCTCGGCGTTGCCGACCTCGCCGACGGTGGCGCGGCAGCGCACGTCGACGTTCCGGATCTCGCCGGAGGGCATGCGGAGCTGCGCGAAGCGCCCCTCCTTGGCCACCAGCTGCACCGAGGCACCCGCAGACCGGGCGATCTTCGCGCCGCCGCCGGGCCGGAGCTCGATGGCGTGCACGACGGTGCCCGTCGGGATGTTGCGGAGCGGCAGGTTGTTGCCGGGCTTGATGTCGGCCGTGGGGCCGTTCTCGACCACGTCGCCCTGGCTCAGCCGGTTCGGCGCGAGGATGTAGCGCTTCTCGCCGTCGGCGTAGTGCAGCAGCGCGATGCGCGCGGTGCGGTTCGGGTCGTACTCGATGTGCGCGACCTTGGCCGGCACGCCGTCCTTGTCGTGGCGGCGGAAGTCGATCAGGCGGTAGGCCCGCTTGTGGCCGCCACCGATGTGCCGGGTGGTGATCCGGCCGGCGCTGTTCCGGCCACCGGTCTTCGGCAGCGGACGCACCAGCGACTTCTCGGGCTCGGTACGCGTGATCTCGACGAAGTCGGCCACGCTCGAGCCACGACGGCCCGGCGTAGTCGGCTTGTACTTGCGGATTCCCATGTCAGGTCAGTCCTTGGTCTCGTCGCCGGTCAGCCGACCGGTCCCCCGAAGATGTCGATGGTGCCCTCGCGCAGGGTGACGATCGCGCGCTTGACGTCCTTGCGTCGGCCGATGCCGAACTTGGTGCGCCGGGCCTTGCCCTTGCGGTTGACCGTGTTGACGGACGCCACCTTCACGCCGAACACCTGCTCGACCGCGATCTTGATCTCGGTCTTGTTCGAACGCGGGTCGACGACGAACGTGTACTTTCCCTCGTCGAGCAGCGAGTAGCTCTTCTCGGAGACCACCGGCGAGATGAGCACGTCCCGCGGGTCCTTGTTCAGCGTGGTCACTTGCTCTCCTCCGCCTCGAGCTCGGACGCCTCGGTGGACGTCGCGACGGCCTTCGCGCCACGGCCGGTGGGCCGGGACAGGAACGCCTCGAGGGCGCCGCGGGTGAACACGACGTCGTCGGACACGAGGACGTCGTAGGTGTTGAGCTGGTCGGCCGTGAGCACGTGGACGCGCTCGGCGTTGCGCAGCGACTTCGCGCCCGCGATGTCCTCCCGCTCCAGCACCACGAGGACGTGGCGACGGTCGGTGAGCGCCTCGAGGACGGCCAGGGCCACCTTGGTCGACGGCGCCGCGTCGGCCGCCACGAAGGCGTCGACGACGTGGACGCGGCCGGCGCGGGCCCGGTCCGAGAGGGCACCGCGCAGAGCGGCAGCCTTCATCTTCTTCGGGGTGCGCTGGCTGTAGTCCCGCGGGACCGGCCCGTGCACGACGCCACCGCCGGCGAACTGCGGCGCGCGGGTCGAGCCCTGACGGGCGCGGCCGGTGCCCTTCTGCTTGTAGGGCTTCTTGCCGCCGCCGGACACCTCCCCGCGGTTCTTGGTCTTGTGCGTCCCCTGGCGGGCGGCGGCGAGCTGGGCCACCACCACCTGGTGGATCAGCGGCACGTTCGTCTGGACGTCGAACACCTCGGCCGGCAGGTCGGCGGTGCCGGCCTTCTTGCCCTCGGTGTCCAGCACGTCCACGGTCAGCGTGGTCATGTCACGCCCCCTTCACGGCAGAGCGCACGACGACGACGCCGCCCTTGGGGCCGGGAACCGCGCCCTTGACGAGCAGCAGCCCCCTCTCGGCGTCGACCGCGTGGACGGTCAGGTTCTGGGTGGTCTGGGTCACGTGGCCCATGCGACCGGCCATGCGCAGGCCCTTGAAGACCCGCGACGGCGTGGACGCCGCGCCGATCGAACCGGGCTTGCGGTGGTTGCGGTGCGCACCGTGGGACGCGCTCACGCCCTTGAAGCCGTGGCGCTTCATGACACCGGCGAAGCCCTTGCCCTTCGTCGTGCCGATCACGTCGACGCGCTGACCGGCGGTGAACGCCTCAGCGGTGATCTCCTGGCCGAGGGTGTACTCCGCGGCGTCCGGCGTCCGGATCTCCGCGACGTGCCGTCGCGGCGTGACGCCGGCCTTCTCGAAGTGGCCCTTCAGGGGCTGCGTGACCTTGCGCGGGTCGATCTGGCCGTGGGCCAGCTGGACGGCGGAGTAGCCGTCGATCTGCTCGGAGCGGACCTGGGTCACCACGTTGGTGCCGACCTGCAGGACGGTGATCGGGACCAGTCGGCCCGACTCGTCCCACACCTGGGTCATCCCGAGCTTGGTGCTCAGCACGGCCGTGACCGGCCGGGCATTCTGCGGAAGCGTCGTCATCGTGGTCCTCAGAGCTTGATCTCGATGTTCACGTCCGCCGGCAGGTCGAGTCGCATGAGCGAGTCCACCGCCTTCGGCGTGGGGTCGATGATGTCGATCAGGCGCTTGTGCGTGCGCATCTCGAAGTGCTCGCGGCTGTCCTTGTACTTGTGCGGCGACCGGATGACGACGAACACGTTCTTCTCGGTCGGCAAGGGCACCGGACCAACGACCGTCGCGCCTGCGCGCGTCACCGTGTCGACGATCTTGCGCGCCGAGCTGTCGATGACCTCGTGGTCGTAGGACTTGAGCCGGATGCGGATCTTCTGTCCCGCCATGGCGTCGTCTGACTCTCTCTCTCGAACCGCTGTCTGCCGACCCCCGCACTCGGGCGTGTCGCTCTTGGCGACACACCTTCGCGCTGCGCACCGGAGGTGCGAGGTCGTTGGTGGCTGTGTGGACCGCACCCGAAGGCGCATGGTCCGCAACGTCTGTCATGTGCTCCGTAGGGCACGAACGCGCAACAAGGGGCGTCCGGGATCCCGGGCAACCGGAACAGTGTGCCAGACGGATGCGGTCAACTCCAAACGCGGGGCACGGCGTCGGTCGACGCCGTGCTGAACCGGTGCCTGGAAGGACCGCGTGCCCCGTCGAAGGGTCGACACGGCAGGGCCCGGGCTCGTAGAGCCCGGGCCCTGCGCGACGTCACTTCAGGATCTTCGTGACCCGACCGGAGCCGACGGTGCGGCCACCCTCACGGATGGCGAAGCCGAGGCCCTCCTCCATGGCGATCGGCTGGATCAGCTCGACCGTCATCTCGGTGTTGTCGCCGGGCATGACCATCTCGGTGCCCTCGGGCAGCGTGATGACGCCGGTGACGTCGGTGGTACGGAAGTAGAACTGCGGCCGGTAGTTCGAGTAGAACGGGTTGTGGCGGCCGCCCTCGTCCTTGGCCAGGACGTAGACCTGGGCCTCGAAGTTGGTGTGCGGGGTGATGGTGCCCGGCTTGGCGACGACCTGACCGCGCTCCACCTCCTCACGCTTGATGCCACGGAGGAGCAGACCGCAGTTCTCGCCGGCCCACGCCTCGTCCATCTGCTTGTGGAACATCTCGATGCCGGTGACCGTGGTCTTCTGGACCGGGCGGATGCCCAGGATCTCGACCTCGGAGTTGATCGGCAGCTTGCCCCGGTCCACCTTGCCGGTGACGACGGTGCCACGACCGGTGATCGTGAAGACGTCCTCGATCGGCATGAGGAAGGGCTTGTCCATGTCGCGAACCGGCTCCGGGATCGCGTTGTCGACCGCGTCGAGGAGCTCCTCGACCGACTTCGTCCACTCGGGGTCGCCCTCGAGCGCCTTCAGGCCGGAGACGCGCACGACCGGCGCGTTGTCGCCGTCGAAGCCCTGCGAGGAGAGCAGCTCACGGACCTCCATCTCGACGAGCTCGAGGATCTCCTCGTCGTCGACCATGTCGGCCTTGTTGAGCGCCACGAGCAGGTAGGGCACGCCGACCTGGCGGGCGAGCAGGACGTGCTCACGCGTCTGGGCCATCGGGCCGTCGGTGGCGGCGACCACGAGGATCGCGCCGTCCATCTGCGCGGCGCCCGTGATCATGTTCTTGATGTAGTCGGCGTGACCCGGCGCGTCGACGTGAGCGTAGTGACGCTTCTCCGTCTGGTACTCGACGTGCGCGATGTTGATCGTGATACCGCGCTGCTTCTCCTCCGGCGCCTTGTCGATCTCGTCGAACGGCGTGAAGGGGTTGATGTCGGGGTACTTGTCGTGAAGCACCTTCGAGATCGCGGCGGTCAGCGTCGTCTTGCCGTGGTCGACGTGACCGATCGTCCCGATGTTCACGTGCGGCTTGGTCCGCTCGAACTTGGCCTTAGCCACGGGTGTCCTCCTCGGACTCGGGTAGTTGTCGCATCTTTGCAGGTGCCGGGTGACCCCTGCGGGGCGTGCGGGTCGCTACAGGTTGAGTGGTGACGGTACTGATGGGTTCGACCTGTGGGACTACTCGCCCCGGGTCTTCTTGATGATCTCCTCGGCGACGTTCCGAGGAACCTCCGCGTAGCTGTCGAACTGCATCGAGTACACCGCACGACCCTGGGTCTTGGACCGCAGGTCGCCGACGTACCCGAACATCTCCGAGAGGGGGACGAGCGCACGGATCACCTTGACGCCCGTCGCGTCCTCCATGGACTGGATCATGCCGCGGCGGCTGTTCAGGTCGCCGATCACGTCGCCCATGTAGTCCTCGGGAGTACGCACCTCGACCGACATGATCGGCTCCAGGAGGACCGGGTCGGCCTTGCGCACGGCCTCCTTGAGGACCATCGAGCCGGCGATCTTGAAGGCCATCTCCGACGAGTCGACCTCGTGGTACTGACCGTCGACCAGAGTCGCCTTGATCCCGACCAGCGGGAACCCGGCCAGCACGCCGAGCTCCATCGCGGACTGGATGCCCGCGTCGACGCTCGGGATGTACTCGCGCGGGATGCGGCCACCGGTCACGCCGTTGACGAACTCGTAGAGCTCGCCGCCCTCGGCCTCCAGCGGCTCGAACGTGACCTGGACCTTCGCGTACTGGCCGGAGCCACCGGTCTGCTTCTTGTGCGTGTAGTCGATCTTCTCGACCTTGCGCCGGATGGTCTCGCGGTAGGCGACCTGCGGCTTGCCGACGTTCGCCTCGACCTTGAACTCGCGACGCATGCGGTCGACGAGGATGTCGAGGTGGAGCTCACCCATGCCGCCGATGACGGTCTGGCCGGTCTCCTCGTCGAGCTTCACGCGGAAGGTCGGGTCCTCCTCGGCGAGCTTCTGGATGGCCACGGAGAGCTTCTCCTGGTCGCCCTTGGTCTTCGGCTCGATCGCCACGTCGATGACGGGCTCCGGGAAGGTCATCGACTCCAGCACCACCGGGTTCGCGAGGTCGCAGAGCGTGTCACCGGTGGTGACGTCCTTGAGACCGATGAACGCGTAGATGTGGCCGGCCGTGGCCTCCTCCACCGGGTTCTCCTTGTTGGAGTGCATCTGGAAGAGCTTCCCGATGCGCTCCTTCTTGCCCTTGGTGGAGTTGAGCACCTGCGCGCCGGTCGGGACCTTGCCCGAGTAGACGCGCACGTACGTCAGCTTGCCGAAGAACGGGTGGGTGGCCACCTTGAACGCGAGCGCCGAGAACGGCTCCGAGGCCGACGCCTCACGCGTGATGACCTCGTCCTCGTCCTTGACGGAGTGGCCCTCGACGGCCGGCACGTCGACGGGCGACGGCAGGTAGTCGATGACCGCGTCGAGCATCGGCTGGACGCCCTTGTTCTTGAAGGCCGAGCCGCACAGGACCGGGTAGGCCTCGCCGGCGATCGTCAGCGTGCGGATGCCGCGCTTGATCTCCTCCGGCGTCAGCTCCTCGCCACCGAGGTACTTCTCGAGCAGCTCCTCGTCCGCCTCCGCGACGGCCTCGATGAGCCGGTTCCGGTACTCCTCGGCCTTGTCGACGAGGTCGGCCGGGATCTCCTCGATCGTGTAGTCCTCGCCCTTCTGGACCTCGCCACGCCACGTGAGCGCGCGCCGGTAGATGAGGTCGACGACTCCGATGAAGGAGCTCTCGGAACCGATCGGGATCTGCAGCGGGAGCGGCTTCGCCTTGAGACGGTTCACGATCGTGTCGACCGTGAAGTAGAAGTCCGCGCCGAGCTTGTCCATCTTGTTGACGAAGCAGATGCGGGGGACGTTGTACTTGTCCGCCTGCCGCCACACCGTCTCGGACTGGGGCTCGACGCCCTCCTTGCCGTCGAAGACCGCGACGGCACCGTCGAGAACGCGCAGCGACCGCTCCACCTCGACCGTGAAGTCGACGTGACCCGGGGTGTCGATGATGTTGATCTGGTTCTTCTGCCAGTAGCAGGTCGTCGCGGCCGACGTGATCGTGATGCCGCGCTCCTGCTCCTGCTCCATCCAGTCCATCGTCGAGGCACCGTCGTGCGTCTCACCGATCTTGTAGTTGACGCCCGTGTAGAACAGGATGCGCTCGGTCGTCGTCGTCTTGCCGGCATCGATGTGCGCCATGATGCCGATGTTGCGGACCCGCTTGAGGTCGGTGAGCACTTCCAGTGCCACAGTGAAGCCCTTCTTGGGGAGGTCGGGGGCGCGCCGTCAGGCCGCCGCTGTCACCAGCGGTAGTGAGCGAAGGCCCGGTTCGACTCGGCCATCTTGTGCATGTCCTCGCGACGCTTCACCGCGGCACCCAGGCCGTTGGAGGCGTCGAGGATCTCGTTCATGAGGCGCTCGGTCATCGTCTTCTCGCGGCGAGCGCGGGAGAAGTCGACCAGCCAGCGGAGCGCGAGCGTCGTCGCGCGCACGGGCCGGACCTCGACCGGGACCTGGTACGTCGCGCCACCGACGCGGCGGGAGCGGACCTCGAGCGCGGGGCGCACGTTGTCGAGCGCGCGCTTGAGGATGACGACGGGGTCGGTGCCGGTCTTCTCGCGGGCGCCTTCGAGGGCCCCGTACACGATCGCCTCGGCGACGGACCGCTTGCCGTCCAGCAGGACCTTGTTGATGAGCTGGGTGACCAGCGGGGACCCGTAGACCGGGTCGGTGATGAGCGGCCGCTTCGGGGCCGGACCCTTACGAGGCATCAGGCCTTCTCCTTCTTCGCGCCGTAGCGGCTGCGCGCCTGCTTGCGGTTCTTCACGCCCTGGGTGTCGAGGGCGCCGCGCACGATCTTGTAGCGCACGCCGGGGAGGTCCTTCACACGACCGCCGCGGACGAGCACGATCGAGTGCTCCTGCAGGTTGTGGCCGACACCGGGGATGTAGGCCGTGACCTCGATCTGGCTGGACAGCTTCACGCGCGCGACCTTGCGGAGGGCGGAGTTCGGCTTCTTCGGCGTGGTCGTGTAGACGCGGGTGCACACACCGCGGCGCTGAGGGCTGCCCTTGAGGGCCGGCGTCTTGGACGACGTCACCTTGGACGTCCGTCCCTTCCGCACGAGCTGCTGGATCGTAGGCACTACGTCTCCGTCTTCTGCTGGTCGTATGGTCGCACCGGGCTCCGCCCGGTGATGCGGTCCGCACGCGGACCGTGGATCTTTCGTCCCTCACCGACCCCCGCACCCGGGTGTGTCGACCCACCTGGGCGCGGCGCCCACCGCCAGCATCATCATCTGGTCGGTTGGGACCGCGCGGTAGGTGGCTCACCACCCGGCGCCCTCGCCCGGGGAACGTCTGCGAGGACGTTCGGCGGACGCCGAGCACGCGCGAGGGCCCGACGGCGCGGGCACGGGGACTTACGTTACCTGCTGGCCTTCAGGACCGTCAAAGCGGTCGCCGCGATCGTCACGGACGCCACGCCACGGTCGCCGGTCCCAACGCCGTGGGGCGCTCGGATGTTCCCCCGCACCGGCCGGCCGCGGACGCACGAGAGGGGCCCACCGTCACCGGTGGGCCCCTCTGTCGCGCGCGGCGCCCGCCCGACCAGTCCGGGGCAAGGGCGGCGCCGTGGCCGGACGCCCGGGCGGCGGCGAGCCGCCCGGGCGCAGCTGGTCAGCGAAGGTCGCCGAAGTCGATCTCGTCGAGCGGGATCGCCTCGCCGGAGCCCATGCCGAGCGGCGGGAAGTCGATCTCGTCGTACCCGAAGCTCGGGTACAGCTCGGCCTTGGCCTCCTCCGTCGGCTCGACCGTCACGTGCCCGTAGCGGGTCAGACCCGTACCGGCCGGGATGAGCTTGCCGATGATCACGTTCTCCTTCAGGCCGAGCAGCGGGTCGCTGCGACCGCTCATCGCGGCCTCCGTCAGCACTCGCGTCGTCTCCTGGAAGGAGGCCGCCGACAGCCACGAGTCCGTGGCCAGCGACGCCTTCGTGATGCCCATGAGCTCCGGGCGGCCGGACGCCGGCTGCGTGCCCTCGGCGATCGCCTTGCGGTTCGCGTCCTCGAACCGGCCGCGCTCCGCGAGCTCACCCGGCAGCAGGTCGGTGTCACCCGAGTCGAGCACGGTGACGCGCCGCAGCATCTGCCGCACGATCACCTCGATGTGCTTGTCGTGGATGTCCACACCCTGCGAGGAGTACGCCTCCTGCACCTCGTCCACCAGGTGCTTCTGGGCGGCCCGGGGGCCGAGGATCCGGAGGACCTTCTTCGGGTCGACCTTGCCCTGGACGAGCTGCGTACCGACCTCGACGTGCTGGCCGTCCTGCACCAGCAGGCGGGAGCGCTTGCTGATCGGGTACGCGATCTCCTCGCCGCCGTCGTCGGGCGTGAGGACGATGCGGCGCAGCCGCTCGCTGTCGTCGATCACCACGCGACCGGAGTACTCCGCGATGGGCGCCTCACCCTTCGGGGTGCGGGCCTCGAAGAGCTCCTGGACGCGCGGCAGACCCTGCGTGATGTCCTCGGCCGAGGCCACACCACCGGTGTGGAAGGTACGCATCGTCAGCTGCGTGCCCGGCTCGCCGATGGACTGCGCCGCGATGATGCCCACGGCCTCGCCGATGTCGACGAGCTTGCCCGTGGCCAACGAGCGGCCGTAGCACTTCGCGCACGTCCCGACCCGCGACTCGCACGTGAGGACCGAGCGGACCTTGAGCTCCGTGACGCCTGCCGCGACCACGCGGTCGATGAGCACGTCGCCGACGTCCTCACCGGCGGTCGCGATGACCGCGCCGTCCGGCGAGATGGCGTCCGTCGCCAGCGTCCGGGCGTACACGCTCGTCGCGACCCGGTCGTGCCGACGCAACGTGCCGTCGGCGCCCGCGGCGGCCACCGGCAGGGTGAGGCCCCGCTCGGTCCCGCAGTCGTCCTCGCGGACGATGACGTCCTGCGACACGTCCACGAGACGTCGCGTCAGGTAGCCCGAGTCCGCCGTCCGCAGAGCGGTGTCGGCCAGACCCTTACGGGCACCGTGGCTCGCGATGAAGTACTCGAGGACGGACAGGCCCTCCCGGTAGTTCGACTTGATCGGGCGAGGCATGATCTCGCCCTTCGGGTTGGCGACGAGGCCACGCATACCGGCGATCTGCCGGACCTGCATCCAGTTGCCTCGCGCACCCGAGCTGACCATCCGGAAGAGCGGGTTGCGCGCCGGGAACGACTCCTGCATGGACTTCGCGACGACGTCGGTCGCCTGCGTCCACACCTCGATGAGCTCCTGACGGCGCTCGTCGTCCGTGATCAGACCCTTGTCGTACTGCGACTGGATCTTCGCGGCCCGACCCTCGTACTCCTCCAGGATGGCCTGCTTGGAGTCGGGGGTCGCGACGTCGCCGATGGCGATGCTCATGCCCGAGAACGTGGCCCAGTGGAAGCCGCCGTCCTTGAGCGCGTCCAGGCTCGCGGCGACCTCGACCTTCGGGTACCGCTCGGCCAGGTCGTTCACGATCGCGGACAGGCGCTTCTTGTCGACCACCGTGTTGACGTACGGGTAGTCGACGGGCAGCAGGTCGTTGAAGAGCGCGCGACCGAGGGTCGTGCGCATGATCATCGTCTCGCCCTGCGTCCAGCCCTCGGGGCGCTCCGCACCCTCGCCCAGCACGACGCCGTCCAGCCGCAGGCTGATCTCGGCATTGAGGTCGAGGTCGCCGTTGTCGAAGGCCATGAACGCCTCGGACACCGTGCTGAAGGCGCGGCCGGCGCCGACGGCGTCGGGCTTGTCCGCGGTCAGGTGGTAGAGACCGATGATCATGTCCTGCGAGGGCATGGTCACCGGACGGCCGTCCGACGGCTTGAGGATGTTGTTGCTCGAGAGCATGAGGATGCGGGCCTCGGCCTGCGCCTCGGCGCTCAGGGGCAGGTGCACAGCCATCTGGTCGCCGTCGAAGTCGGCGTTGAACGCCGCGCAGACGAGCGGGTGCAGGTGGATCGCCTTGCCCTCGACCAGGACCGGCTCGAACGCCTGGATGCCCAGGCGGTGCAGCGTCGGTGCGCGGTTGAGCAGCACCGGGTGCTCCGAGATGACCTCCTCGAGCACGTCCCACACCTGAGGGCGGGCGCGCTCGACCATGCGCTTGGCGCTCTTGATGTTCTGCGCGTGGTTGAGGTCGACGAGCCGCTTCATGACGAACGGCTTGAAGAGCTCCAGCGCCATCTGCTTGGGCAGGCCGCACTGGTGCAGCTTCAGCTCCGGGCCGACGACGATGACCGAACGGCCCGAGTAGTCGACGCGCTTGCCAAGCAGGTTCTGGCGGAACCGACCCTGCTTGCCCTTGAGCATGTCCGAGATGGACTTCAGCGGCCGGTTGCCCGGTCCGGTGACCGGACGGCCGCGGCGGCCGTTGTCGAACAGCGCGTCGACGGCCTCCTGGAGCATCCGCTTCTCGTTGTTGACGATGATCTCGGGCGCGCCGAGGTCGAGCAGGCGCTTCAGCCGGTTGTTCCGGTTGATGACGCGGCGGTAGAGGTCGTTGAGGTCGCTCGTCGCGAACCGACCACCGTCGAGCTGCACCATCGGGCGCAGGTCCGGCGGGATGACCGGGACGGCGTCGAGGACCATGGCCTCGGGGCTGTTGTTGGTCGTCAGGAACGCGTTGACGACCTTGAGCCGCTTGAGGGCCCGCGTCTTGCGCTGACCCTTGCCGTTCTTGATGATGTCGCGCAGGTTCGCGGCCTCGGCGTCGAGGTCGAAGGACTGCAGCCGCTTCTGGATCGCGGCCGCACCCATCGAGCCCTTGAAGTAGGGCCCGTAGCGGTCCACCAGCTGGCGGTACAGCGACTCGTCGCCCTCGAGGTCCGCGACCTTGAGGTTCACGAAGCGGTCCCAGACCTGCTCGAGGCGCTCGAGCTCGGCGTCCGCACGCTTGCGGATCTGCGCCATCTCGCGCTCGGCGGAGTCGCGGACCTTGCGGCGCGCGTCGGCCTTGGCGCCCTCGGCCTCGAGCTGGGCGAGGTCCTCCTCGAGCTTGCGCGCCCGCGCGTCGATGTCGACGTCGCGGCGGGTCGCGATCTCCTTCTTCTCGAGGTCGATCTCGTTGCGCAGGTTCGGCAGGTCCTCGGTGCGGCCCTCCTCGTCGACCTCCGTGATCATGTAGGCCGCGAAGTAGATGACCTTCTCCAGGTCCTTCGGCGCCAGGTCGAGGAGGTACCCGAGGCGCGAAGGGACACCCTTGAAGAACCAGATGTGCGTCACGGGGGCGGCGAGCTCGATGTGGCCCATCCGCTCGCGGCGGACCTTCGAGCGCGTCACCTCGACGCCGCAGCGCTCGCAGATGATGCCCTTGAAGCGCACGCGCTTGTACTTGCCGCAGTAGCACTCCCAGTCCCGGGTGGGACCGAAGATCTTCTCGCAGAAGAGCCCGTCCTTCTCCGGCTTGAGCGTGCGGTAGTTGATGGTCTCGGGCTTCTTGACCTCGCCGTGGGACCACGCGCGGATGTCCTCAGCCGTCGCGAGGCCGATGCGCAGCTCGTCGAAGACGTTGACGTCGAGCAAGGTGTCCTACTTCCTTCGTCTGGTGTTCACCGTTGGCCGGTGACGGCCGGAGGCTGGCCCGCGGGCCGACCGTGCGGTCGGCCCGGGGCCTGCGAGGTCAGATCTCCTCGATGCTCGAGGCGTTCGGGCGACGGGACAGGTCGATGCCGAGCTCCTCGGCCGCGCGGTACACCTCGTCGTCGGACTCCTTCATGTCGATCGCCATGCCGTCGGAGGACAGGACCTCCACGTTCAGGCACAGCGACTGCATCTCCTTGAGGAGCACCTTGAACGACTCCGGGATTCCCGAGTCGGGGATGTTCTCGCCCTTGACGATCGCCTCGTAGACCTTCACGCGGCCGGGGACGTCGTCGGACTTGATCGTGAGCAGCTCCTGGAGGGTGTACGCGGCGCCGTACGCCTCGAGCGCCCACACCTCCATCTCGCCGAAGCGCTGGCCACCGAACTGGGCCTTACCGCCCAGCGGCTGCTGCGTGATCATCGAGTACGGACCGGTCGAGCGGGCGTGGATCTTGTCGTCGACCAGGTGGTGGAGCTTGAGGATGTACATGTAGCCGACGGCCACGGCCTCCGGGAACGGCTCGCCGGAGCGGCCGTCGAAGAGGTGGGCCTTGCCGTTCGCGGCCACCATGCGGTCGCCGTCGGCGTTCGGGTGCGTGACCCCGAGGAGGCCCGTCAGGACGTCCTCCGGCACGCCGTCGAACACCGGCGTGGCGACCGGGGTGCCCGGCTCGCTCGAGCGGGCGATCTCCGGCAGGTTCTGCAGCCACTCGGCGCCCGGCTCGACCTCGGCCACGTCCCAGCCCTGCTTGGCCACCCACCCGAGGTGGGTCTCGAGCACCTGGCCGACGTTCATGCGGCCCGGCACGCCGAGGGGGTTGAGGACGATGTCCACCGCGGTGCCGTCCGGCAGGAACGGCATGTCCTCGACCGGGAGGATCTTCGAGATGACGCCCTTGTTGCCGTGACGACCGGCCAGCTTGTCGCCGTCGGTGATCTTGCGGCGCTGGGCGATGTACACCCGAACCAGCTCGTTCACGCCGGCGGGCAGCTCGTCGCCGTCCTCGCGGTTGAACGTGCGCACCTCGATGACCGTGCCGGACTCGCCGTGCGGGACCTTGAGCGACGTGTCGCGGACCTCGCGCGCCTTCTCGCCGAAGATCGCGCGCAGCAGGCGCTCCTCCGGGGTGAGCTCGGTCTCGCCCTTGGGCGTGACCTTGCCGACCAGGATGTCGCCGGCGTTGACCTCGGCACCGATGCGGACGATGCCGCGCTCGTCGAGGTCGGCCAGGACGTCCTCGGAGACGTTCGGGATGTCCCGCGTGATCTCCTCCGGGCCGAGCTTCGTGTCGCGGGCGTCGACCTCGTGCTCCTCGATGTGGATCGAGGAGAGGACGTCGTCCTGCACGAGACGCTGGCTCAGGATGATCGCGTCCTCGTAGTTGTGGCCCTCCCACGACATGAACGCCACGAGGAGGTTGCGGCCGAGGGCGAGCTCGCCGCCGTCGGTGGCCGGACCGTCCGCGAGGACGGAGCCCACCTCGACGCGGGCGCCCTCGTCGACCAGCACGCGCTGGTTGTAGGAGGTGCCCTGGTTGGAGCGGCGGAACTTCGCGGCGCGGTACGAGCTCGTCGTGCCGTCGTCGTTGCTGACGACGATGAGGTCGGCCGACACCTCCGTGACGACGCCCGGCTTGTTCGCAACGATGACGTCACCGGCGTCGACGGCCGCACGACGCTCCATGCCGGTGCCGACGAGCGGCGCCTCGGAGCGGACCAGCGGGACCGCCTGGCGCTGCATGTTGGCGCCCATGAGGGCACGGTTCGCGTCGTCGTGCTCGAGGAACGGGATCATCGCGGTCGCGACGGAGACCATCTGCCGCGGCGAGACGTCCATGTAGTCGACCTGGTCGCCCGGGACGATCTCGACCTCGCCGCCCTTGGTGCGGACCAGCACGCGGTCCTCGGCGAAGAAGCCCTTCTCCGTCAGCGGCGCGTTCGCCTGCGCGATGACGTAGCGGTCCTCGTCGTCGGCGGTCAGGTAGTGGACGTCGTCCGTCACCCGGCCCTTCTCGACCCGGCGGTACGGCGTCTCGACGAAGCCGAACGGGTTGATGCGGCCGTACGTCGCGAGCGAGCCGATGAGGCCGATGTTCGGGCCTTCAGGGGTCTCGATCGGGCACATGCGGCCGTAGTGCGACGCGTGGACGTCGCGGACCTCCATGCCGGCGCGGTCGCGCGACAGACCGCCCGGGCCCAGGGCGGACAGACGCCGCTTGTGCGTCAGGCCGGCCAGCGGGTTGTTCTGGTCCATGAACTGGCTGAGCTGGGACGTCCCGAAGAACTCCTTGATGCTCGCCACGACGGGCCGGATGTTGATCAGCGTCTGCGGCGTGATGGCCTCGACGTCCTGCGTCGTCATCCGCTCGCGGACGACGCGCTCCATCCGGGACAGGCCCGTGCGGACCTGGTTCTGGATCAGCTCGCCGACGGCGCGGATGCGGCGGTTGCCGAAGTGGTCGATGTCGTCGGTCTCGACGCGCACCTCGACCGCCTCGCCGTTGCGCTGGCCCGGCAGGGTCGCGACCTCGGCGTGCAGCGCGGCCATGTAGCGGATCGTCGCGACGACGTCCTCCACCGTGAGCACCGACGCGGACAGCGGGGACTCGAGCCCGAGCTTCTTGTTCGCCTTGTAGCGGCCGACCTTCGCCAGGTCGTAGCGCTTGGGGTTGAAGTAGAAGTTCTCGAGCAGCGCGCGACCGGCCTCGACCGTCGGCGGCTCACCCGGGCGGATCTTGCGGTAGATGTCGAGGAGGGCCTCCTCCTCGGTCTGCACGTGGTCCTTCTCGAGCGTCTCAAGCACGGCCGGGAAGTCCTTGAACTCCTCGCGGATCTGCTCGGCCGACATGCCGAGCGCCTTGAGGAAGACGGTCACCGACTGCTTGCGCTTGCGGTCGACGCGCACGCCGACGGCGTCGCGCTTGTCGATCTCGAACTCGAGCCAGGCGCCGCGCGACGGGATGATCCGCGCCGTGAAGACGTCCTTGTCGCTCGTCTTGTCGGCCGCGCGCTCGAAGTAGACGCCGGGCGACCGGACGAGCTGGCTGACGACGACGCGCTCCGTGCCGTTGATGATGAAGGTGCCGCGCTCGGTCATGAGCGGGAACTCGCCCATGAAGACCGTCTGGCTCTTGATCTCACCGGTCGTGTAGTTGACGAACTCCGCGGTGACGAACAGCGGCGCCGCGTAGGTGAAGTCCTTCTCCTTGCATTCCTCGGGCGTGTACTTCGGCGGCTCGAAGCGGTGGTCCCGGAAGGAGAGCGACATGCTGCCGCCGAAGTCCTCGATCGGGGAGATCTCCTCGAAGATCTCCTCCAGACCGGACGACGTCGGCACGTCCTGCCTGCCGGCGGCCGCAGCGGCGGCTACCCTCTCCTGCCACGCAGCGTTGCCGAGGAGCCAGTCGAAGCTCTCGGTCTGCAGGCCCAGGAGGTCCGGGACCTCGAGGGGCTCGTGGATACGAGCGAAGGAGATGCGGCGGGATGCGGTGCGGTTAGCGATGGCTTCGGCAGTCGGAGCAGAAGGGGTGCGCGAGGCAGCCAAGAGGGGTCCTTCCCTGCGGATCGTGTGCACACGCGCCGCGTTGTGGCCTACCCTGCTCACTCGTCCTCGCGACGACCCGTTCGCCACGAGCCCATGGCGATCGGTTCGGCACCCGGGCAGCGCTCGGGACCGAGAGGCGGATGAGGGGTACGGGCACAAGCCAGCGCAAAGCGCTAGCGTACTCAAGCGGCCAGCGGAAGTCCACTCGCCGATGGCGTGACGCCCGTCACTCGGCACGTCCGGGCCTGAACGGCCTCGTCCCACGGCTCCCCGCACGTGCGACGAGGCCCGCCCCCTCGTGCAGGGAGCGGGCCTCGTGCCGTGCGACGACGCCTGGGCGTCGGGTGCGCCCGTCAGGGCGCGGGAGTCACTTGAGCGTGACGGTGGCGCCGGCGCCCTCGAGCTGCGCCTTGGCCTTGTCCGCGGTCTCCTTGTTGACGCCCTCGAGAACGGGCTTCGGAGCGCCGTCCACCAGGTCCTTGGCCTCCTTCAGGCCGAGGTTGGTGAGCGCGCGCACCTCCTTGATGACCTGGATCTTCTTGTCACCGGCGGAGTCGAGGATCACGTCCACCTCGGACGACTCCTCCACCTCCTCGGCGGCAGCGGCGTCGCCACCGCCAGCGGCCGGCGCGGCGGCCACGGCCACGGGGGCAGCGGCGGTCACGCCGAAGGTGTCCTCGAACAGCTTCACGAACTCGCTGAGTTCGATCAGGGTCATCTCCTTGAAAGCCTCAAGGAGCTCGTCAGTGCTGAGCTTCGCCATGTTGGGCGTCCTTTCGTTACGTTCTTACTCGTTCGACTGCTTCTGGTCCCGGAGAGCGCCGACGGCGCGGGCAGCCCCGGAGAGTGGCGCGTTGAAGAGACCAGCAGCCTTGGCCAGGTTGCCCTTCATCGCACCGGCGAGCTTCGCGAGCAGAACCTCGCGAGACTCCAGATCGGCCAACTTCTTGACCGAATCGGCATCGAGCACGCGCCCGTCCATGACGCCGCCCTTGATGACCAGAAGCGGATTGGCCTTCGCGAAGTCCCGCAGCCCCTTCGCCACGGTGGCTACGTCACCGCGGATGAAGGCGATCGCCGTGGGCCCGCTGAGTTGCTCCTCGAGGCCCTCGAGGCCCGCTTCGCGGGCGGGGATCGGGGTGAGGGTGTTCTTCGCGATGGCGTAGGTGGCGTCCTCACCCAGGGACCTGCGCAGATTCTTCAGGTCCTTGACGGTGAGACCGCGGTACTCGGTCAGCACAGCAGCCGCGGAATCGTTGAAGGCATCCTTCAACTCCGCGACGGCGGTGGCCTTGTCCGACCTCGCCATGGGTCTCCTTCCCACTTCTCGTTGTGTCAGCCGCCTTCCGCGGGCAAAGAAAAACCCCGGCGCGCAGGGCGATCCGGGGACAACTCACGAACGAGCGATTCACGTTTCACCTGCGCGGGGTTTACCGGCCCTGCTCACGCAGAACCGAACCAGCGGTCTTCGGCTCCGCCTACTCTACGCGAAGCCCTCATCCCGGCCAAATCCAGCGGCCCACCGCTAGATGCAGAACGGGTTGCCCTCCGGATCGGCCATGACGGTCCAGCTTCCGTTGCTGTCCGAGCGGTTCTCCACCAGCCGTCCGCCGCGCCGGCGGATCTCGTCCACCGCGGCCGTCCGGTCCGAGACGCCGCAGTCGAGATGGATCCATCCGGGCTGCCCGGCCGGTTCGTCGGCCTGCTGGAACAGCAGTGGTACCCGGCCCTGGCCGGGCTCGACCAGGACGTAGCCGTTGCCGGTATCGCGGGGGGTACCGCCCACCAGCCCGGCCCAGAACCCGGCGAGCGTCCACGGATCCAGGGCGTTGATGGTGACGCAGTTCACCGCGACGAGGGCCATGCCCAGACCCTACGCCCGACGGCGGACGAGCGCAGGAAAAGCGAGTGGGCCCCGTCCGTCAGGACGAGGCCCACAGCGCTGTTCGATCAGCTCACTCCGCGGAGGGCTTGGTCTTGGTCGGATCGACGCTGACGCCGGGGCCCATGGTGGAGGCCACGGTGACCTTCTTCAGGTAGCGGCCCTTGGCGGCGCTCGGCTTGAGCCGCATCACCTCGTCCAGGGCGGCGAAGAAGTTCTCGGCCAGCTGCTGCTCGCTGAACGAGGCCTTGCCGACGATGAAGTGCAGGTTCGCGTGCCGGTCGACCCGGAACTCGATCTTGCCGCCCTTGATGTCGGTCACGGCCTTGGCGACGTCCATGGTCACGGTGCCGGTCTTCGGGTTCGGCATCAGGCCACGCGGGCCGAGCACCCGGCCCAGCCGACCGACCTTGCCCATCAGGTCGGGGGTCGCCACCACGGCGTCGAAGTCGAGGTAGCCGCCGGCGATCTTGTCGATCAGTTCGTCGGCACCCACCTCGTCGGCGCCCGCGGCGATCGCGTCGGCCGCCTTCTCACCGGTGGCGAAGACGAGGACCCGTGCCGTCTTGCCAGTGCCGTTGGGAAGGTTGACCGTGCCGCGGACCATCTGGTCGGCCTTGCGGGGATCGACGCCGAGCCGCAACGCGACCTCGATGGTCTCGTCGAACTTGGCCGAGGCCCCCTTCTTCGCCACCGCGAGGGCCTCCTCCGGGGTGTAGAGCTGGGTGGCGTCGATGGCCGCCTCGGCGGCCCGATAGGCCTTGCTTCGCTTCATCTTCTGGTCTCCTTGTTGTTGGTGCGGCCCGCGCGTGGGCCGTGGCCAGTCGTGGTGCGGGTCAGTGCCCTCCCACTGGGTTTTCTGCGGTGCGGACGACCTTCGAGACTCCGCCTTCGGCGGACCTCAGGGGTCGTCCCGGGGTTCAGCCCTCGACGGTGACGCCCATGGAGCGGGCGGTGCCGGCCACGATCTTCATCGCGGCCTCGACATCGTTGGCGTTCAGGTCGGGCATCTTGGTGGTGGCGATCTCCCGCACCTGGTCGGCGGTCAGCGAGCCGACCTTGTCCTTGTGCGGACGAGCCGAGCCGCTGGTCAGGCCGGCGGCCTTCTTGATCAGCTCGGCGGCCGGCGGGGTCTTGGTGATGAACGAGAACGTGCGATCCTCGTAGATCGTGATCTCGACCGGGATGATCGTGCCGCGCATCGCCTCGGTCTCGGCGTTGTAGCGCTTGCAGAACTCCATGATGTTGACGCCGTGCGGACCGAGCGCGGTACCGACCGGCGGGGCGGGCGTCGCGGCGCCCGCGTTGAGGGCGACCTTGACGATCGCCGCCACCTTCTTCTTGGGAGGCATGGTTGGGTCCTTCGTGTGTGGTGTTTGTTCCTGACCGACCTGGCTGACCGGCCGTCATCCGAGCAGCGGCTAGACCTTCTGGATCTGGCCGAAGGTCAGATCGACCGGGGTCTCCCGGCCGAGGATCTCGACCAGGGCCTTCAGGCGCTGGCTGTTGGGATTGATCTCGGTGATGGTCGCGTGGACGCCGGCGAACGGCCCCTGGACCACCATGACGGAGTCACCGGCTGAGAAGTCGGCGATCTCGACCTTCTTGTTGCGCGGCTTGGCGCCGGTGGCGGCCGCTGCCGCCCTGGCCAGCGCGGCCGGGGCGAGCATCTTCTCCACCTCGTCGAGGCTGAGCGGCACCGGGGCGTTGGCGTGAGCGACGAAACCGGTCACCGACGGGGTGTGGCGGACCGCGGCCCAGGAGGCGTCGGTCAGCTCCATCCGGACCAGCACGTAGCCGGGCAGGACGGTCCGGGTGACCGACTTCTTGGTGCCGTTGCGGGTCTCGGTGACCTCTTCGGTGGGGACCACGGCCTCGTAGATGTAGTCCTCCATGCCCAGGGTCTTCACCCGGTTGTCCAGGTTCTGCTTGACCCGGTTCTCCATCCCGGAGTAGGTGTGGATGACGTACCAGTCGCCGACCTGGCTACGCAGCGTCTCCCGCAGCTCCGCCAGCACCGCGGCCTCGTCCGCGCCCAGTTCCGGCTCCGGCTCGGGTTCCACCTCGACCTCCTCGGCCAGGCCGGGAAGCAGGATGTCGTCGTCGGCCGGGACGTCCAGATCCTCGGCGAAGTCAAGGTTCAGCTCGACGTCGTCGGCGTTGGATTCCAGCTGGCCGAGATCGATCTCGAAGTCTGCCTCGTATTCGGGGGTATCAGTCACGTCGGGTATCTCCGTCCTCATCCGAAAAGCTGCAGCAGCAACGCGCCGAAACCGAGGTCGAGCAGGCTGACGATCCCGATCATGAACAGGACGAAGACCAGCACGACCACGAAGTACTGCTGCCACTGGCTCAGGGTCGGCCAGACGACCTTCTTCAGTTCCTCGGTGCTCTCCCGGACGAACTGCGCCGGGGTGGTGCGCTTCTCCTGGGTGGCGGTCTGAGTCTGGCTGCGCCGACGGGTCGGCGCGCCCTTCTTCTCCACCTCGGGGGCTCGACGAGCCGGACGGGCGCCGGCCGCCGCGATCGCGACCTGCTCCTCCTCGCTCAGCGGCAGATCACTGAGTTCGACGGGTTCCAGAGTCGGCTCCTCGGGGACGTCGGCAGCTGCCTGGTCCTTCTCATCCGCCACTGCTGGCCGTCCTTCACTGTCGCCGGGTGCAATGGAGCGGCGCCGGTTCAGCGCCACTCCAGCAGGGCAAGAGGGACTTGAACCCCCAACCTGCGGTTTTGGAGACCGCTGCTCTGCCAATTGAGCTATTGCCCTAGGTGGTGGGCCGCCGTTCCGTCGCCTTGTGGGCATGGTGGAACTAACGCCTCACCAAGATGAAGAGTGTACGTGGTTTGGCCTGCCGCGTCGAACCGGGTTACCGGACCGAGGCGATCGCCCTGGCCACCCCCTCCACGTTGGCCGGGTTCAGCGCCGCGACGCAGATCCGTCCGGCGTCGGTGCCGTAGACACCGTGGGCCTCGCGGAGTTCCCGCATCTGCTCGGCGGAGAGGCCGCAGTAGCTGAACATGCCCACCTGTTCGGTCACGAAGCCCATGTCGGTGATCCCCTGGGCCTCCAGGCCGGCCCGCAGTTCCCGGCGCATCGCCTTGATCCGGTCCCGCATCATCCCGAGTTCCAGCTCCCACCCGGCGCGCAGCCGCGCGTCGCCCAGCACCCGGGAGACCAGCGCGGCACCGTGGGTGGGCGGGTTGGAGTAGGTGGTGCGGACCGCGATCTTGACCTGGGACAGGACGCGGGCGGCCTCCTCGGCGTCGGAGGCGACGATGCTGAGCCCGCCCACCCGTTCGCCGTAGAGGCTGAAGCTCTTGGAGAACGAGGACGCCACCAGCACCGGCACGCCGAGGGCCGCGAACCGGCGCGGCACCGCCGCGTCGGTCTCCACATCGGTGGCGAAGCCCTGGTAGGCCAGGTCGAGGAAGGGCACCAGCCCCCGGTCGACCACCGCCTGCGCGACCCGTTCCCACTGCTCGGGGGCCAGGTCGTAGCCGGTCGGGTTGTGGCAGCAGGAGTGCAGCACGACCACGCTGCCCGGCTCTGCGGCGGCCAGGTCGGCCAGCATTGCGTCGAGATCGATGCCGCGGCGCTCCGGGTCGTAGTAGCGGTAGGAGCCGACCTCGAAGCCGGCCCGGCTGAACAAGGCCTGGTGGTTCTCCCAGGACGGGTCGGAGATCAGCAGCCGGCGCTGCTCGCTGGCGACCTTGAGGAACTCGGCTCCGATCTTCAGCGCGCCGGTGCCGCCGAGCGCCTCGATGGTGACCACCCGGCCGGAGTTCACCGGCTCGCTGTCCGCGCCGAAGATCAGCTCGCGGACGGCGGCGTTGTAGCTGGCCATCCCGTCGATCGGCAGGTAGCCGCGTGGCGCCGGGGCGGCGGCGAGCTCCTGCTCGGCCGTCCGGACGCAGTCCAGCAGTGGCACCTTGCCGTTCTCGTCGAGGTACACGCCCACGCCGAGGTTGACCTTGCCCGGACGCGGGTCGGCCGCGAACTGCTCGGTCAGCCCGAGGATGGGGTCGCGCGGTGCCAGCGGGACGCTCGCCAGAATGCTCACTGTCTTCCTTTCGATGACCGCGGACCAGCCTATCCGAACCGCTTCGCGGGCCAGCCGGACCGGCGTCGGGACGGACGCGGGCCGCTGAGGCTCGTGTGGGCCTGCCCTGGCCTCCCCCACCGATCGGCCCGCCGGGGCTTCGACAGGCTCAGCCCGCCGCCGCGCGAGTCCGGGCGGGGCCAACTCCCCGACGACGGACTACCGATCGGCGTCGTCCCGGTCCAGGGAAACGCCGACCAGGACCGGCTCGGGGAGCAGCCTGACACCGAAGGCGCGCTCCACCCCGTCCCGGATCTCGCGGGCCAGACAGACGAGGTCAGCGGCGGTGGCTCCCCCACGATTGGTGAGGGCCAAGCAGTGCTTGGTGGAGAGGGTGGCCGGCGGGGTGCCGTAGCCCTTGCCGAAGCCGGCGTGTTCGATCAGCCAGGCCGCGCTGGTCTTGACCCGGTCGTCGGCCACGTGGCGCAGGCCGCCCTTGCCGAACAGTTGCCGGGCGGCGGAGAACCGCGGCGCCTCGGGCGGCAGGGCGGCGGCCTGCTCGGGGGTGAGGAAGGGGTTGGTGAAGAAGCTGCCGGCGCTCCAGGTGTCGTGGTCGGCGACGTCCAGCACCATCCCCTTGCCTCGCCGCAACGCCAGGACGGCGGCGCGGACGTCGGCCAGGGGGGCCGTCCCGCCTTCCTCGACGCCGAGCCGGCGGGCGAGCTCGCCGTAGCGCAGCGGGGTCGAGTGCTTGCCCAGCGCCAACTGGAAGCTCACCGACAGCACCACGTAGCGGCCGGGATTCCGCTTGAACAGCGAGTCGCGGTAGCCGAACCGGCAGTCGAGGTTGAACAGGGTCTTCACCTGGTTCAGCTGCCGATCCCAGACCCGTACCCGGGCGATGGTCTGGGAGACCTCCTGGCCGTAGGCGCCGACGTTCTGGATCGGGGTCGAGCCGACCAGCCCGGGGATGCCGGAGAGCGCCTCGACGCCGACGAAGCCCTGCCTGGTCTCCGCCTGACCGACGCAGTAGGCGACGAAGTCGTCCCAGGGCTCGCCGGCGGCCACCTTCAGGAAGGCGCCCGAGCAGGCCTGCACGTCCTCGGGCTCGACCCCCCGGAGCCGGTCGGTGCGGATCACGGTGCCGTCGAAGCCGGCGTCACCGACCAGCAGGTTGGAGCCGCCACCGATCACCAGCACCGGCTCACCCGCGGCGTCGCACCCGCTCACCAGCCGGATCAGCTCCTCTTCCGAGGTGGGGGCGACGACCCGCTTGGCCGGCCCGCCGACCCGCAGGGTGGTGAGTTCGGCCAGATCAGTCAACGAGCACCTCGACGGTGGCCGAACCCAGCACCTTCGCGCCCTCATGGGTAACCGTCAGGGTGACCGAGGCCACCCCGTCCGCCACGGCGGTGACGACGCCGGCGAAGGACACCTCGCCGCCGGTCACCTCGTCCACCACCACCGGCTTGGTGAACCGGACGTAGTAGCTGCGCACCCGCCCCGGGTCGCCGACCCAGTCGGTGACCACCCGGAGCGCGGTGCCCATGGTGAGCATGCCGTGGGCGATCACGCCGGGCAGGCCGAGTTCGGCGGCCTTGCTGTCGGACCAGTGGATGGGGTTGAAGTCGGTGGAGGCGCCCGCGTAGCGCACCAGGTCGGCGCGGCTCAAGGTGGCGGTGAAGCCGGGCAGTTCGGTGCCCACGGTGACGTTCATGCGCGGTCCTCGCGACGTTGTTCGGGGGAGCTCAGCGGAGAAGAGGAACTTCGTGGGGCGTTCATGCCGCCACCGCCCGGTGCATCAGGGTGGACGTGGCGGTGCAGACGTCCTCGCCGTCGGTGGTGACCAACCGGACGGCGATGGTGACGATGGCCGCCGGGCCACGCAGCCGGACCTGCTCGATGGTGAGCTGCGCGGTCACCTCGTCCCCGGCGCGCAGTGGCCGGTTCCAGGTGAAGCGCTGGTCGCCGTGGACCGTCCGGCTCAGGGCCAGGTCGAGTTCGGGATCATCGAAGAGCGCCCCCCAGGCGGCCGAGGAGAGCAGCACCGCGAAGGTGGGAGGGGCGATCGGGCCGGCTCCGTGGTAGGCCGGGTTCCCGCCGTCGCCGAGGGCGGCGGCGAACTCGGCGATCTTGGCGCGACTGACCTGATAGGGCTCGGTCGCAGGGTAGCTGCGTCCGATGTGGGCTTCGCTGATCGGCATGGGCTAAGGCTAGCGGCGGACCACCGGGGACGGTTCCGGGACCACCGGGGACGGTTCCGGGACCAGCAGGAACCGTCCCCGGT
>JAEWYD010000267.1 GCA_023462275.1 Actinomycetes bacterium | reverse complement strand
TCCTGTCGGCCTACTTCGTCACCGACCCGGAGCGCCAGGAGGCCGTCCTCGAGGACGCCTACGTGCTGCTGGTCGAGTCCAAGGTCGGCAACGTCAAGGACCTGCTGCCGCTGCTGGAGAAGGTCATCCAGGCCGGCAAGCCGCTGCTGATCATCGCCGAGGACGTCGAGGGCGAGGCCCTGGCCACGCTCGTCGTCAACAAGATCCGCGGCACCTTCAAGTCCGTCGCCGTCAAGGCCCCGGGCTTCGGCGACCGCCGCAAGGCGATGCTGCAGGACATGGCCATCCTCACCGGCGGCCAGGTCATCTCCGAGACCGTCGGCCTCAAGCTGGAGACCGCCGGGCTCGAGCTGCTCGGCCAGGCCCGCAAGGTCGTCGTCACCAAGGACGAGACGACCATCGTCGAGGGTCAGGGCGACCCGGAGCAGATCGCCGGCCGCGTGGCCCAGATCCGCGCCGAGATCGAGAACACCGACTCCGACTACGACCGCGAGAAGCTCCAGGAGCGCCTCGCCAAGCTGGCCGGCGGCGTCGCCGTCATCAAGGCCGGCGCGGCGACCGAGGTCGAGCTGAAGGAGCGCAAGCACCGCATCGAGGACGCGGTGCGCAACGCCAAGGCCGCCGTGGAGGAGGGCATCGTCGCCGGTGGTGGCGTCGCGCTCATCCAGGCCGGCAAGGTCGCGTTCGAGAAGCTCGCGCTCGAGGGTGACGAGGCGACCGGTGCGCGCATCGTGCAGGCCGCGATCGAGGCCCCGCTGAAGCAGATCGCCGTCAACGCCGGTCTCGAGGGCGGCGTCGTGGCGGAGAAGGTCCGCAACCTCCCGTCGGGTCACGGCCTCAACGCCGCGACCGACACCTACGAGGACCTGCTGGCCGCGGGCGTCAACGACCCGGTCAAGGTGACCCGCTCGGCGCTGCAGAACGCCGCGTCGATCGCCGCGCTGTTCCTCACCACCGAGGTCGTCGTGGCCGAGAAGCCGGAGAAGCACGCGCCGGCTCCCGCGGGCGACGGCGGCATGGGCGGCATGGACTTCTGAGCCGCACCTGATCGCACGACGGCGGGCATCCCCTCGGGGTGCCCGCCGTCGCTATGTCTCCGGGTGTGCGTGCGAGACCTCAGGGGCGCGGCTCGGGTGCGTCCCGGTCCCCGGCGGCGCCCCGCCTCAGGGCGTCGGGCCCCGGCGGTCCCTCGCGCGGACGCGGAGCCCCGACGCCCGCAGGCGCCTGACGAGCTCGCGCGAGTCGACGAGCTGGGCGCCGTGGCGTACCAGGTCGTCGTAGGCCTCTGCCGGGACGTCGTAGTGGTCGCGGTCGAAGCCGCGGCGCGGGATGCCGGCGCGCGCCGCGAGGTCGTGCAGCTCCGCCAGGGACGTGTCGCTGACGAGGTGCCCCCACAGCCGGCCGTGGCGCGGCCACAGCGGTGGGTCGAGCAGGACCGTCACGGCGCCGTCCGAGCCGACCTCACGCGGGCTGACCGCCGGGACCCGCGTCGTCCGCGGACGCGCCGCCGACGACGCCGTCGGGCTGCCCGTCGGCGCCGGTGCCATCCGGGGCAGCAGCGCCGTCCGCCGCGCCCGGCTCCGACGACGACGACGCGGGGGACGCAGCCGCCGCCGCGTTCGCCGCCTCGATCGAGGCCAGCTCGCGCTCGAGGCGCTGCAGCTCGCCGGCGAGGTTCTGGCGGGCCGGCTCCTCCCAGCTGCGCCCGAGCGGGCTCACGAAGAGGCGGGGACGGCCCTCGAGCCGGCGCAGGATCGCCAGGCGGGCCCGGACGAAGTCCTCGACCGGGATGTGCGCGTACTCGGCCCGCAGGTCCGCCAGGTAGGCGCGGTACCGCTGCGGCTCGGCCGCCAGCATCGCCAGGTCCGCGTCGCAGAGCACGGCGCAGTCGTCGTCCCCGGGCACGGGGGCGTGGCGCGCGAGCGCCGACACGAGCTCGGCGACGCGGTCCACCGCGCGCTGGGGGAGCCCGAGCTGGCCCAGCTCCAGCCGCGCCAGCACCGCGCTCGCGCGCTCGTCCTCGCCGCCCCGGTGGGCGTAGGAGGCGCGCTCGGCGGCGTCGAACACGGCGCCGTGGTACCAGGCGGCCAGGCGGACGATGTCGGCCTCGTGCGCCTCCTCGGCCAGCTCGTCGACGTGCGCGAGGACGTCGGCCAGGTGGCGGACGTTGTGGTAGTGCCGGTGCGGCTCCGTCCATCGCGCGAGCAGGCGCTCGCCGACCGCCTCGACCTCGGCGTGGGGGGCCGTGGCGCCCGCGCCGACGCAGGCGCGAACCCAGGCCGGGACCAGCCACTGGGGGGCTTCGTGGACGCCCATTCTGAGTTCCTCTCGGGGGACAACGAGGCGCAATCCTAGCCTTCGGCGACGGCGCCGGTCCCGGTGATCGCCAGGTTGTGCACCGATGGACGACGCTGGCCGCCCGAGCCCTCCCAACCACCGCCCGAGCCGCCCCAGCCGACCGGCCGGCGCCCGGACCTGGTGGCCGTCGGCCCGACGTCGGCCGCGCTCCCTGCCAGGTGCGTGATCCGGGCGCGGTCCACGTCGCCCAGGGCCTCGCGCAGCGCCTCGGTCGCCTCCAGGCGGGCCTGGCGCGCGTCGGCGAGCGCCACGACGGCGTCGTCGTCCGCCGCCGCGCGCGCCGCCGCCAGCAGGTGCCTCGCGGTCGCGAGACGGGTCCGCGCACCTGCGCCGACCGCGGACCGGTCCGCCTCGACGACGGCGCCGACGGCGCAGACGGTGGCGGTCACGTCGCGCAGCACCTCGGGGAGGAGGTCCCCGAGGTCCTCGGAGTCTGCGCCGGTGGCACTCCTGGTGGCGCTGCCGGCGAGGTCGGAAGTGGCGTCGGGGGCGTCCGGGGCGCCGGTGGCGTCCGCCGCGCGCGCCGCGCGGCGTTCCACCTGCGACATGCCGTGGATCGCGTCGAGCAGGACGGCGGCGCGTGCCACGGCTCGCTCGGCCGCCCGAGCCAGCCGGGCTGCTGTCGCC